>JBARBA010000109.1:0-20194 GCA_049792555.1 Anaerolineales bacterium | reverse complement strand
GGTTCGTCTTCCCCGGCGCGGCGCTGACGTAGCGCCGCCATCACCTGTTCCTGTGTCCTCCCGCGTAAACGAAAAATCAAAAACGGGTCTTCGTCGAAGCGTTCACCGAGAATGTAATGTGCCGCGGCGATATGTTTGCACGGATTGGCCGGGTCGGGGCAAGAGCAATCGGTTTTCAAATCGGCGCGCCTGGATGGGAACAGGCTGACCTTTGCCGCTTCAAATGCCGACTCGATCTCCTGCGGCATTTCACCTGCCAGCAGTTGCGCCGTGAAAATGGCCTGTTCGGCCAGCGCATCGAAAACTTTATCCCACTCGGCGTCGCTCAATGGAGTAATCTCGATTTTGATTTTATACGGCGTGGAACGTGACCCCTGCACCTTTGCCGCAATCCCATCTTTGGTCTCTTCAATCGAAAGCACCTGGCCCTTGCGGGCATAACTACGTCCGCGCGTCAGCCGCCCCGAATCGACCAGACGTTCCAGCGCCGCAATCCAGCGTTGCGCCCACCAGTTTTTGGCAAACGCCCCACGCTGGCTGCGCGCCTTGATGCCGTCTTTGGCTTCTTTGGGCCTGCTCGGTTTGTAAAAATCGTCATAATCTCGCCACGACATAATAGCCTCGCTTCTTTTACCCGCAGATTACACCGATCGGCGCAGATAAATCAAAAATCTGCGCCATCTGTGGATTTGCCTTTTACCTGCGCAAACTGACCACTTTCCGCAACTCATCCGTGCTCATCTCGGTAATCCAATTCTCGCCGCTGCCCACCACCGCCTGCGCCAGACCCTTTTTAGACTCGATCATGTCATCAATCATCTCTTCCAGCGTGCCGGTGGTGACAAATTTATGCACCTGCACGTTGCGCTTTTGCCCGATGCGGAAGGCCCGGTCGGTGGCCTGGTCTTCGACTGCCGGGTTCCACCAGCGGTCAAAGTGGAAAACGTGGTTGGCGCGCGTCAGGTTCAACCCCGTTCCGCCCGCCTTGAGCGACAAAATAAACACCGGTGGGGCGTTTTCATCCTCCTGAAAGCGCTTCACCATCTGGTCGCGCGCCTTGGCGGGTGTGCCGCCGTGCAAGAACTGCGTCGCCGCGCCAAACGCGCGCGGCAGGTAACTCGTCAGCATCGCGCCCATCTCAGAAAACTGGGTAAAGATCAGGGTTCGGTCGCCGTCGGCCAGGATTTCCTCCAACAGTTCGCCCAACCGCTCCAGCTTGCCGCTGCGGTTCTCCAAAGCAGCATCCCCCAAGCCCTTGCCGGTTTGATGCAGGTATTGCACCGGATGGTTGCATATCTGCTTCAACTGCATCAGCATACTCAATACCAGCCCGCGCCGCTGAATGCCTTCATCTGCCGACTCGATTTTTTGCATGACATCCTGCACCACCGCTTCATAAAGAGTGGCCTGCTCCTCGGTCAGCGTGACGTAGACCTTCGTCTCGACCTTTTCGGGCAAATCCGAGATGACGCGCGGGTCGGTCTTGACGCGCCGCAAAATGAACGGCGTGGTCAGCGTTTTCAACTGCGCCAGCGCGGCTTTATCCTGGTAGCGCTCAATCGGCAGGGCGAAATTCTCGCGGAAAGCCTTGCGCGTGCCCAGGTAGCCGGGGTTCAGGAAGTGCATGATCGACCACAACTCTGACAGGCGGTTTTCCACCGGCGTGCCGGTCAGCGCAATGCGAAATTCTGCATCAATCTTGCGGATAACCTGCGTCTGTTTGGTGTCGGGGTTTTTGATGTTTTGGGCCTCGTCCAAAATGACGGCCAGCCATTTTGGGGATTGGATGGTTTCGGCGTCCAGACGTGTTACCGGATAACTGGTCAGGATCACATCTTTATCCTGGATGGCTTCGCGGAAGGCATCGCCCCGTAGCCTGTCTGCGCCTCGATGGACGTAGGTCTGCAACCCGGGCGCGAACCTGTCCATTTCGCGCTGCCAGTTGGTGACTACCGATGTGGGGGCAATTAACAGCGCCGGGGCCGATAGCTTCCCCGTTGCTTCTTTCTCGCGCAGCAACAGCGAAATCGTCTGGATGGTTTTGCCCAGCCCCATGTCATCGGCCAGGCACGCGCCCACGCCCCAATGGCGTAAAAATGCCAGCCAGGAGTAACCGTATTTTTGGTACGGGCGCAGTTGGGCAAACAGACCCACAGGTTGGGCTAATTCTTCCAGTTTTGCAGATTGTGAAAAGCGTTCGAGCCACTCTTTCAGCCAGTCGTCGGTTTCCACGCCATCGATGGGCATTCCGCCTGCCGACGTTTCGCCGCCCAGCCCCATACGCATGGCTTCGAGTAGGCCCATTTCACCTTCAAACTGCTTCTGATCCCAGAATTTAATCGCCGCGTCAATTTGATCGGCGTCGAGCGTCACCCACTGTCCGCGGATTTGCACCAACGGTGATTTGAGCTTGGCCAGCGCCCGGAATTCTTCCTCGCTCAATTCGGTTTCGCCTACCGAAAGTTTCCACTGGTAGTTGACCAGGTTTTCCATCGACATCCTGCCCGGCGCGACGTTATCCTTCTTGGACTGCATCTTGACTTTGACGCCCAGCCTTGCGCCCTTCTTGTTCCACCAGGGCGGGATGAGAATCCCGAAGCCCGCGCCTTCCAAAAGCGGGGCGGTCTCGCGCAGGAACAGGTACGCGCCGCCGGTATCCACTGCCAGTTCGGTGGGGCGTTTGCTTTTCAGGCTCTCGCTGATGAGTGGGAACAGTCTCGCTGCATAACCCAGCCCTGCCAACAATTTCTCCTGCGGCTGCTCAAAGCGATGACCGAGATGGGTCAGCGCGCCCGAAGTCTTTTTCCAGACTTCATCGGCGGAAATCAGCAGACTGGGGTCGTCTTTGGCCTGGATCAGGTAATGCAGTTGCCAGGGCTGGTTCTGCAAGGTGGGCGCTTCCAGTCGGAAGGCGATCCGAAAGGCCGCATCCCCGGCGACGTGCAGGTTGCGCATCCAGGCGCGCTGACCGGATGTGAGCGAGTACATCTGGTTGGGGGTTAGTTTTAGCTGGGAGTCATCGCCGAACAACGCTTCCAGCCAATGGTGGGCGGGCGCGTCATCAGCGCGGTTGAACTTTGGGGCAGCCGCTCGGCCCCAGGCGCGGGCGAGCGAGTCGCAGCAAGTGTTGATGAAACTGGTCAGCAGGTTTTTGGGAGAGAGTTCGGGCTTTTCGGCGCGACAAATCGGCGGCATGGCGGCGGTCAGTTGCGTCAGGCGGGCCGCGTCACGCGGGGAATCGAGCACGGGCAACCATTGTGCATGGTTTTCAGCTAAAACGGGTACAAGTTTCTGCGCTGCCAGGGTTTCCAGCGCCAGGGCGGCGACCATGCTCCAGTAACGGAAGGCCGTTGACGGGGCGTATGTTGCGGTTGGGTCAGGTTGGGGGGCAGAAAAAGCCAGTAAAACGGTCAGCGCTGCTTTGAACGGTAAAAAGATTCCATTCACAACAAATGGAGCCAGCGACGGGTTCCCGGTTTCAATGTCCCAATCGTGGACCAGTTGCGGCGAGGGCAGCGGAATACCGCGCTCAGATGGCAATCGCAGCGCAATTTTGCGCTTCTCGCCGGGGAAATCAGGCGCAATGCTGAATGGATGCCGCC
This sequence comes from Anaerolineales bacterium, assembly GCA_049792555.1. Taxonomy (GTDB): domain Bacteria; phylum Chloroflexota; class Anaerolineae; order Anaerolineales; family Villigracilaceae; genus UBA5195. The sequence goes on along the minus strand of JBARBA010000109.1, from coordinate 16,592 downwards.
TTGGCTTTGGGTTTTCTGCCGCCCGACCGCGTTGGGCTTTGGGCGCGGCAACATCGGCGGTCTCTGTCCAAAAGGTGAGACCGGGTTCTTCGGGGGAGTAGTGGGCGTGGAGGATGTTCATGAAATGATTGCGCCGGGGTTGTTAGCGGGATTGCCTGGATATTCATAATCTTACCGCGAAATTCTCTCGTCTGGCGATGGGCTTTCGCGGTACGATAGAAAAGTAAATCACCTGCCGGGGAGTTCTCATGCCTAAAAAGCGCCATCAACTCGGAAACTTGCCCCACGCTAACAAAGTTTTCACTACCCGATCATCACCTTCGGCCTGTACTGCAACGCTTCCGCCAAGTGCGGCGGCTGGATGGATTCGCTCCCTGCCAGATCGGCAATCGTGCGCGCCAGCTTCAAGATGCGGTGACATCGTGCTGTGCATAGGCGCGCGCCGAAAGGTTCATCTGGCTCATGGCTGCGCGGATCAGGCTGTCGCCGGTTTCATCTAATTTGCAAAACTTGCGGATTTCCGCCACGCGCATATCGGCGTTGCAGACCAGGGTTGTGCCGACGAAGCGTTCGCGCTGACGAAGACGGGCGGATTCCACCCGCGCGCGGATGGTCGCTGACGATTCGCCGAGTCTGTCGCTGGAAAGCTTCTCGTAATCCACGCGCGGCACTTCGATGTGGATGTCAATGCGGTCCAGCAGCGGGCCGGAGATGCGCTTCTGGTATATCACCCCGAATCTCTTACGGGGCTTGGTGACGGTGGAGTGGGCGCAGGTGCAGGGTTTCTGGCTGTCGCCGTAATAGCCGCACGGGCAGGGGTTCATGGCTGCGATAAGCTGGAAGTTGGCCGGGAAAGTCAACGAGCCTTGCGCGCGGCTGATGGTCACGACCTTGTCTTCCATCGGCTGGCGCATGACTTCGAGCACGCGCGCGCCGAACTCGGGGAACTCGTCCAGGAAGAGCACGCCGCGGTGCGCCAGCGAAATCTCACCGGGGTGCGGCCAGTTACCGCCGCCGACCAGCCCGGCGTGGCTGATGGTGTGATGCGGCGCGCGGAAGGGCCGGTGGCGGATGAGCGGCGTGCCGGGCGGCAGGGCGTCGGCCACCGAATAGATGCGTGTAACATCCAACGATTCGTCGATGGACATTTCGGGCAAAATGCCGGGGATGGCGCCCGCCAAAGCAGGCAGCACCCCCGCCCTCGGACGTGTAACCTACAAAGACGCCTGGCCCAACATAGACGTGACCTACACGGCTACCCAAGCAGGCCTCGCCGAAAGCGCCTACACCCTGCAGCCCGGCGCACGCGCTGCCGACATTCGCTTGAAATACAACACCCCGGTGCAGTTGACCGAAGACGGCGCATTGAGCTTTTCTTTTGAAAGCGGCAATCTAACCGAAAGCGCGCCGATTGCCTTTCAGGAGATCGCTGGCAAGCGCCTGCCTGTGGATGTGCGTTTTACGTTGAAGGATGGTGAAGTGGGCTTTGCGTTGGGCGCATACAACCCGAACCTGCCCCTAACGATTGACCCAACCTATGAATGGCACACTTTCTATAGCTCGTCATGTGGCAACAGCGGCAATGCCATCACCAGCGATGTGAGCGGGAATATCTATGTGGCAGGCTGGAGGGTGAGACCGCACTTAACTGTGGAGACCTTTTGAAGGCACAAAAAGAACGATTTGGACACGGATTACACGGATTCTGCTAGTTTTTTAAGGGGGTTTTTTCCGTGTTCTCCCGTGTATTCCGTGTCCCGATTGCCCACCACGCTTAAGTGTGGTGACACCCGGGTTGGATGGATCACGGGGATTCTCAAAGAGCTATTTAAGGATGGATGCAGCGGAGATTGGAATACGCAGCATCCATCCTGTGCGAAGCGCGCCAAATCGCGCCGCTACCGGCAGGCCTGGCGGTAAGCATCCAGCGCCAGTCTCTTCCTCAACGAATTGAAATTATACGCGTTGGCCTGCGCGCAAAACTGGGCGGTAGTCAGGTTGTATTCGATGTTGAAGACGGGTTTCCCGGCGCGGATGAACGGCAGCAGGCTGCACTCGTTGTACTGGAAACATTGCTCGTTTAACTGCCAGTCGAAGTAACCTACCAGGTCGCTGACCTGGCCGAGGTCGTTTTTCAGGCCAATCCCCAGCCCGCGACTGTGGGCGGCGTTTGCCAGGAAAATATTGTAGGTCAACTGCTGCTGGTACGTGAGCGGGAAGCCGCTGTTGTTGGCATAGCCTTCGACGTTATCGGGGTCGATCCCGTCGAAACCTTTGGTTTTACACATTTCCATACGCGCTTCCATAATCGGTTTTAGGATGCTGATCTGGCGAATATCGAGCCATCGCTCGTCGGGCCAGCCGTCCAGCACATTGCCGAGCACACTGGGTGGAAACGAAGCGGCGTCGGGCCGTCCTTTTTCGTAAGAACCGGCGCTGATGTAGCACATCACCTTGATCCCGCGCGCATGTAAAGCGGCGACGGTCGTCTTGGGGGTTTCGAAACCGTCCAGGTTATAGACCTGCACGTTCAGGCTGGTATCGATTGCGCCGCTGTATTGGATTTGCCACGACGTATTCAATGCCGGTTTCCAATACGGGACAGAATAACTCAACCTGATGACCTGATAATCCAGGTCGGCGCTATCAAGCGCATTGTTCGAGCGCAGTTGAATGCGCACCTGGCGGGTGGCGCTGTTCACAAAGCGCCCCGGCGGGGCCGGGACCGCAAAGGCAAACGAAGTCCACAGCCAATTTTGGGCGCCGGCGTTCGAACCGATTGCCACCCATGTCTTGCCGGTACAATCGTAGATTGCCCAGGTCCAGGTTTGGGTGGCTTCGAGCGCGCCCTTATAGTTAACCAATACCGTCAGGGCGGTGATCGTGCTCAACGGCACACCAGACGGCACGCTGTAGGTCATATAACCCAGGTAAGGCGCATTGAGCGTGGTAAATTCCACATACTTGTTCCAATCGTCCGCGCTCCCGGATTGGTCCTTGACGCCCAGATTCGCAACCGGCTGGCCGCCTGTGCCGCCCGTTTGCGTGGTCAGCGATCCTGCTTTAAGCATGACCGTAGCCGCAAAATTTGCCGGCACGGGCCGGTAAGCGCTCAAAAGGAGGGACAGGAGAGCTAGTAGGCAGGGAAAAGATAATTTACGCATGTTTGTCTCCTCTCGAAGTGAACACACCTGCGAATGACATGAAATGTCTTCATCATTGAACGGCGCTGCTTTTGCGCTGTGGAGCTACTCAGCATGACAGGTTAATAACCATGGGCGCTGGTTGGCAAATGGCCACAGATGATTTTATCACCGAGCCATTTTGTCGGATTGACGCCAGGATGGTAAATGCAAAAACGCGTACGCGAGCCACTTGTGTTACCCGGCGAAGTCGTGACGTTTTTCATGGCGGGACATGGCCTGATGGGTCGACCAAACCGGCAGTATTGAACGCTGCCTGGTGATCAACCGGGCGACCACCCGTTTCAAGCCTGGGCGATGGTCATGTGAGTAGCCAAAATCCGCTGCACAGGGCTGCGGAATGTGGGTCTTATACAGTTGGGTCATAATATGACATTAAGCATAAAAATTGCATACAATCATTCATACCCTGCTTCGTGTAAATCTCATATAATCTTATCCAGAATTAATATAAGCCTATATCGATCATGATTCGAATTGGCCCGGCCAAACGTTCGGATCAGAAGGAGAATGCCATGCGCATGAATAAAACCGGGCTTGGTCGCCGTTTCTTGTGGATCATGTTTCTGATTCTTGGCCCCGGGCTGCTTGCCTTTACCATCAGCCTGTCGATGACACGGCCTGTGGTGGCTGCTCCCGCCCCGCAGCCGCTTCGGGCAGGCCCATCGAACGATGTCTGTCTGGCCTGCCACAATCAATCGGGATTTCAAACCCAGTTGAAAAGCGGTGAGACGCTATCCATTCAGATCGACAAGGACGCATTTAACGCCAGCGTCCATAATCAACACAACGTTAGCTGCATTAGCTGTCACACCGATATTACCAGCGTGCCGCACACTGCGACTACGGCGAAAGACCTGCGCGAGGTGGCTATCCAATATAGCGCCACCTGTAAGCAGTGCCACAGCGATGAAGCAGGCAAGACCATGAACAGCGTCCACCAGAAGGCGCAGGACGCGGGCAATACCAACGCCGCCGTCTGTTCTGACTGCCACAATCCGCACACCTTGAAACCGATTGCGGAGATGAAGAAGTCCGACATCCCCAATACCTGTGCGCGCTGCCACAATGCCATCTTTGAAACCTACAAAACCAGCGTGCATGGTTCCGCTTTGATTGGCGATGGCAACACGGATGTGGCCTCTTGTATTGACTGCCATGGTGTGCATAATATCCAGGACCCCACCACCGCCGAATTCCGCAACGCCATCCCGCCGCTGTGCGCCAAATGCCATACCGACCCGGCCAAGATGGACAAGTACGGCATTTCGACCCAGGTGCTCAATACCTACGTGGCCGATTTCCACGGGACGACGGTCACGCTTTTCGAGAGCACTTCCCCCGATCAGCCCACCAATAAACCGGTGTGTATCGACTGTCACGGCGTGCATGATATTGTCAAAGTGGACGATCCTCAGCACGGGATCGCCATCAAAAAGAATTTGCTGATTAAATGCCAGCAATGTCATCCCGGGATCAGCGCGAATTTCCCCGACGCCTGGTTGAGCCACTACATCTCCAGCCCCGATAAAGCGCCGCTGGTCTATTATGTCAATTTGTTCTATCAACTGCTGATCCCGACTGTGATCGGCGGGATGTTGCTATTCGTGATCACTGATTTTATCCGGCGTTTGGTCGACCGCCGCCGGAAAGGAGCAGCGCATGTCTGAGAAATCCCCATCCTATTACGAGCGCTTCTCGCTGACTCAGCGGATTGAACACGTCGTCATGTTGACCTCGTTCACAATCCTGGCAGTCACCGGCTTGCCGCAGAAATTCCCACTCAACGGCCTTTCGCAGGCGATCGTCAAGCTGGTGGGCGGCATCGAAAACCTGCGCGGCATCCACCACGTTGCCGCAATTGTGTTGATTTTGGTCTCGCTCTATCATGTCTTGATACTCGGATACGATCTTTACGTCAAGCGTGTGCGCATGAGCATGTTGCCCACCCTGCGGGATGGGCAAAACGCCTTGCAGGCCTTCCTTTACAATATCGGCCTGGCAAAACAACGTCCGCAGGTGGGCCGCTTCGGCTTCGAAGAGAAAGCCGAATACTGGGCTTTGGTCTGGGGGACCGTCATCATGGCCATCACCGGCTTTTTCATGTGGAACCCGGTTGCCACAACGCAGTTCCTTCCCGGACAGGTCATCCCGGCGGCGAAGGCCGCACACGGAGCGGAAGCGATTTTGGCGGTGCTGGCGATCATCGTCTGGCATTTTTACGGCGTCCATGTGAAGTTTTTCAACAAAGCCATGTGGACGGGCAAGTTTAACGAAGAAGAGATGCTGCACGAGCACCCGCTCGAACTGGCCGATCTCAAGGCTGGCGTTGCCCAGCGCCCGGTGGACCCGGTCCAACTCAAAAAACGTCGGGCGATTTACTACCCGGTGGCGGCGGCGCTGGCGATCATCCTGCTCTTTGGCACTTATGCCTTTGCGACGATGGAAAATACCGCCATCACGACCGTCCCGCGCCAAGATGTGGGCGGACAGGTTTACTCCCCGCAGACGGCCACCCCACGGGTGATCGCTACCCTGGCCCCCAGCTCTACTCCCGCCGGCAACGCCGTCGGGCCGTTGACCTACAATGGCTTTGCCGGGCCACTCTTCCAGCAGAAATGTTCCATGTGTCACGGCGCAGCCGCAACCGCCGGTCTGAACCTGACGACCTACGCTGATGCGCTCAAGGGCGCCACAGACGGGCCGGTCATCCTCCCCGGCAACCCGGATGGCAGCAAGCTGGTGCAGATCCAGACGGCAGGCGGGCACCCCGGCCAACTCACGTCAGATGAACTGAAACAGATCATCGCCTGGATCGCCGGCGGCGCGTTGGAGAAGTAGTAGAGAATAGAGAACAGAGAGTAGAGAATAGAAAAAGACGCTCTTACGGGCGTCTTTTTTGTTTGTTACGCGAGCACCGGGACAGAGGCCCCACAGCAGCGGGCACCGCCAGGGATGCAGACAAGCCTGATCGTTTTTTCGAATAGGCCGGGGCACACATCCGTTTCAATCCGTGAATCTGCTATAGAGTCCGTTGAAAGAAAACCCTGCGGTGGTCGTTGGGACCGCCGCCGGGCAATGATTGGCTACCGCTAATGATTAGCCAACTGCTCAAAATATGCTGTCCCTGCCTTTACCACCGGATCGCTATATGTACGGAAATGCTCCCAGTCTATAGACAATTTGATCTGGAACAATCCCCGTTTTTTTTCAATCGATACCAGGCTTGTTCGGAACAAACTTGCTAACTGCCAATGCAAGAACAGAACCGTCCTTCAGGGGTATGCCCAAAGTGCTTCGACCATTCCCGGTGTTTTCTCCTGTGATATAGGCCCGCTTTGAATTTTTCCAGTCATTCACAAAAGTCCAAATCTCAGCCGTTTAGAGTATAGCAAACCTGTTCGATCATGTGGCGGGCACATATGTTTGGGCGCATGATTTGGTGACGTTGCATTACTACTTCAAAGGCATAAAAATGTCGGTAATGATATAAGAATCCGTAATACCGGCAGCAAGCGCGTTCTTTTGCTGCGCGCCGGATTTCTGCAAGCCGTACATGGCCTCGATCGTGCGCAGGATGTTGACATGGGTAATTCCTTTTCCTTCCAGGTAGGTTCCGTGTTGAATATGCGCCCCGGCAAAGATCGTTACAATTCTGTTTTGTTGCGCTGCATCTGCGCTTCCGGGATTGGTTAACCCGAGAATGCCGTCATCGTCGCTATCTTCGTCGAAGGTTAAGATCAACAAACTATTGTGTGTTTTTGCCCATTGATAATAAGAATCCAGGTGTTGCTTAAGCCACGCATCTCCGGCGGTGACGCTCTTCGGCGGATTCCCATCGTGCATATCATTCGTCAGGTTGGGAATAACAAACGCTACCGTCGGGAGTTGCCTGTAATCCGACGGAAAATCCTGAAACCGGAGGTTCGAAGAAGTCGAGACAGTTGTTCCATCCGGCACGTTCCCGAAACTGACCCAGGGCACGTGTTTACGGGCATAACAAACCGGTGGACAGTCTGGGGTTTTTTCTATATCTGAACCAATTGCAGGCAGGTCTTCCGAATATCCTTTAAACGAAAGTTTTTTCAGGATGAGTTGCTGGCCCAAATTGTTGCTATTAAATTTTGAAGCGGGGATGGCATCCATGAATCCCACATCTTGATTATCCCCCGAAAACAACCAGAAATAATTGCCCTGGCTGAAATGCTCTTCCCCGAACATATTCAAAAAATTGGCACCCTCGGCTTTGATGGTATTCGTGATATAAGGCGCGCTGCTTGGGTCAAGCACCAGGTTGTAATCTTTATTTTCTTCCATGACGATGACAATATGGCTATAGACGGGAAGATTTGCCGGCCACGATGCCGAGTCGCTCAGTTGCGCCGGCGGATCGCCGGATCTCGCCAGTCCTACCGCAAGGACTGCCAAAACCAGCAGGGTTGCAATTGCCAAAAACAGAAATGTGCGGGTCTTTCTTTTTTGTATCGACATATCAACCTTCCTTTTTATCTGCATTATTGAGCGAATGGGGATGCAAAAACCAAACAAGGGCGACACGCGCCACCGCATTTGTCCTGGCGATAATATCCCTGTGCGGAGTCTGGTGCGGAATAACCATTTCCCACACATGCCCATACTATACGCCCGTTCCTTATTTTTCACAATGTCCGTTTTTATAAAGGATGCACGAGAAGGCGCGCGGCACAGTCGAAGAGTATTTTGCCTGAAAAAGCCCTTCGACAAGTTCAGGACACCGCCTTTGACTGCGCCCCGGACTGGTCGACGTCCGCATCTGTTCCGGTGTCCCTCCAGGAGGGGCTATATTACCGGCTTGTAATCTGCTTAAAAAGAGCGATAATGTAACTTCTCAATAATCGGTGGTTGAGTAGGCGGCGGTGCTATCCCGCCGCCGTACCGAAACCACCTTCTGACAACAATTTCCCAGAATATTGAAATGATACGCAATAATGATGTTAAAATCCGTCGCGTTAATCAAAGCGCGCTGCTGTGCGCTGGTCGAAAAATCCCATAACGGCGGTAAATCATCCTGATGATCGTGAACGCAGATCGCAACAAAAATCGCGGCTTTGCGCTGGTGTTGGCAGGCATCGTAACCGGCGCAATTGCCCAAACCGTGCTCTTCTTTTCCTGGACAGGTTCGATGGGCATCCCTTTCCCGCTGCCAGGGCTGGGCATCTATGCGCTGGCGGGGGTCTTGCTCATCCTGGGCATGCGCTGTCTGGGTGATTCGCTCCCGGCTTTCAAAGTAAACACAGATATCATTGGGCAAAAGCCCCGTTTCGGGTTTTGGATCGTCAGTCTGGGCCTGGCGTTGGCGATTGCGATCCATGCCAGCTACACATCAGATTACGATCACGATGGCTATCTTTTCCTGGGGATGTGGATCTTCAGCATCGCGCTGATCGTTTTCGGCGTTGTGCAAGAGGCAGGCTGGCAGCTTCCGGCCTTTGGAGCCTTCAAGGTTTGGTTCAAAGCGCATCGCGCCGAGCTTTTTGTGGTGACGGCCATTGTCGTTGCGGCTTTCTTCATCCGTATCTTGGACGTTGAACTGCACCCTTACTCTTTCATCAATGACGAAGGGCAGATGGGCAGCGGCGGGGAATGTATCCTGCAAGGCGAATGCGTGAACTTCTTCAGCTTGGGCTGGGCGGCGCAGCCGGAACCGGCCTTTTTGCCTTACGCGATCAGCATCCTGCTTTTTGGAAGAACGGCATTTGCGGTGCGACTGGTCAGCGTCATCGTTGGGACTTTATCCGTACTGGCGGTTTACCTGCTCGCCAGGGAAGTGTTCGACAAAAAGATTGCCTGGCTATCGGCCCTGCTGTTGGCAACCCTGCCGTTGCATGTCCATTTCAGCCGGACGGGGGTGGATAATATCGTCGATTCGCTGACTGCGCCGCTGGTGCTTTGGCTGCTGTTCCGGGGCGTGAAGCGCGGCTCGAAAATAAGTTTCCTGGCTGCCGGGATTGTCGCCGGATTTTGCATATACACGTATCCGGGGTCGCTGCTCGCTCCCGCTTTTGGCGTTGGCGCTTTGGGGCTGCTGGCGCTGCAAAGGCGCGGATTTTTACGGGCGCACTATCAAAACATCGTTATCTTTATCCTGGCGGCGACCGTCGTCGTTACTCCCATCCTGGGCCATTACGCCACGCATTCCAATTTTTTCCTGGCCCGGTTGAATAAAGAAGGCATTCTACAGAACGGCGGGCTTCAACACCAAGTGGAGACGACCGGGCAAAGCGCCGCCGAAATCCTGCTCAAGCAATTTGGGGCCGCCAGCCTTGTTTTTATTGTCACCGATGCGCCCCTTGGTTTTTTTAATTCGCCCCAGGCATATCTCCCGCCCCTCGAGGCCGTGATTTTTATGTTCGGGTTGGCGTATCTCTTGTGGCGGATCAAGGACCCGCGCTGCACCGTGATCTTTGTCTGGTTCTGGGTGGTGGTCATTCTAGGGGGCGCGCTGACCGGTTCGCCGCCAACCAGTCAACGTATTTTGATGAGCCTGCCTGCCGTGGCAATGATCGTCGCCATCGGTATGACAAAAATACTCGAGGCGTTTGCGCAGTTTCGCCAACCTGTTGTCAAGTTTGCGCCAGGTATTTTGCTGGGTTTCGTGCTCTTGATCGGTTATATCAATCTTAATTTCTATTTCTACGATTACCGTATCGGGCATTATTATGAAGATGTCAAAAATGAGTTAACCTACGAATCGGGTATTTATACTGCTCCATTGAATACAACAGGCCGCATGTTCCTGATTGCAGACCCAACAGTTCCTTACCTTATGTACAAAAGCTTCAGCTATTTTGCGCCTGATATGGAAAAGGCCACTCTAAATAACATTACGCTCCAGACGCTGCTCAACCTGCCTTATGACAAGGATGTCTTGTTCATTGCCCTGCCCGATTACAAATCCGATCTGGAATTGATCGCGAAATTGATCCCCGGCGGTGAATGGCGTGAAATCAAACGCCGCTATCAACCACAGTACATGCTGTTTTACAGCTATAAAATTACAAAAGAACGGCTGGCAACTTTCACGAGCTTCGCTCGCGGGCACGACGAGTTCGGACCGTGACGGGTGGAAAGCCACATTACAGAAGTATCAGGAAAACCTCGAATAAATACCAGTGACAAGCGAGTGAAAAAGAGTTAAAGTGTTATCTATCAAAGAAGTTGTTTTATGCTGCCCATCCTGAAAGCTTAAGCTTACTCCATGAGCAGCAGTTTGTTTTACAGTAATCCCGACTTAAACCGTTATCAGTTAATTGCACAGGAGAGTTGCCGCATGTTAGTAACAACGGACGATAATTTCGGAAGGGCGTCGCAAGAGTTGGAATGTTTTATTTCCCAACATAAAGATGAGATAAACTCGGTGCTGGAAAGCCGTATCAGCGCCGCCCATTTCCCGTCCAGGTTGCAGGCCAGGTATCACCGGTTTGCTACCTGGGAAATCGTCTCATGCCCTGATCCCGCCGCAAAACATGGGCCTGGACAAGCGCGCGAAGAAGTGGTCCTCGATCTGTTCTTCAACAGCGGTTTCGGCGCAAGCGGGAGCTACAAACAGCTTATCATCCGGCGCTATCGAGCGGACGGCTACCCTTACGCCAGGGAAGTTCAGCGGCAAAAATACATCGTTTTGCATGATGACAAGAATCCTGTGGATGCTTTACAAAGGGCATTGACCGATCTTCCTTTGGATTAACAGTCAAAGGGTATGCAAAGTAAATCCGGGCGCGTGGGTATGCGCCCGGATTTTAAATTTTCGGTGCAAGGTTATTTTCGCGCCCTTAGCGCAGCCTGGCTATGGCCAAAAGCGGGATGGATAACTTCAAGATAAAGTCTTCATCTCAGCCGGGAGGTGGCCGTTGTCGTTGTGCGATAAGAGCATAATCCTGCCGTCGTTCCCGATCACAATTTCGCTGATGCCGCAGTTGTAAAGATCCGTGTTGCACCATGCTTCGGGCGAGACCATTAGGGCGCGCATCACGAAATAGCGCATGATGTTGCCATGGCAGACGATAATATCGTTGTGGTCTTTGCCGCGCGCGGGGATAAAATATTTTTGCCAGGCAGCCTTGGCCTGCTCGAACCCCGCTTCGATTTCCTGTAAGTTTGTATCGTCGCTCCACAACCCCACCCAGGGGGTCATTTGCGCCGGGATTCGGATGGCGCCGGTATCGACATTTGGATGTGCTCTGTGCCATGCCATGGCATATTCCGGGACGGCGGGAATGCACTCCCAAAGCAGCGGCGAGGGACGGATGGGAATATCGGTATATTCGAGGGCAATGATCCGGGCGGTTTCCATCGTGCGGCGCAACGATGAGGTGTGGATTACGTCAACCTTAATCGACGCAAGGCGGCGGGCGGTCAGAAGTGCCTGTTTCCATCCAAGCAGACTTAAACCCGGACCGAATTCGTCCGGTCCGGCAACAGGTTCGCGTTGCGCGTGTCGTACCAGGTAGATGTGCCGTACGCCCATTGTATATCCAGTAATAATTAATGTCAGGCTGTTCAAAAATCAATTGAATTATACTGGCAAGCGGGCAAGTTTTATTTGGGGTAGGTAATTGTAAGGTAATCGTCACAATTTCTGTGGATGGCGGCAGAAAACTCACGACCCGGATGGGGAAACATCCGGGCCGCGAGAAATGCTGTTGTGCGAAAAGGTCGCGCTAACTCTTTGCCAGACTCAGGAAAACATCCTCCAGCGTGGCTTCGCCTTTCTGGATGGACAAAACCCGCACGCCGGAACCGGCCAGCGTTTCACGGAGCTTTTTCTCGTCGACAGCGTGCTCGACGATCACCCGCAAATGGTCTCCCGCCAAACCGGCCTGGAGCACACCCTGGGCTGCCGACAAAACATTCAGCCCGTTCAGCAGCGGCTCGGTGTAAATTTCCCAGATGTCGCCGGTGATGATTTTTTCTTTCAGGGCCATGGGCGTATCCATGGCCAGCAATTTGCCGTCGCGCATCATGCCCACGCGGTTGCAGTATTCGGCCTCGTCCATGTAGTGGGTCGTGACCATGATCGTCACGCCTTCGGAGGCCAGTTCATAGATCAAATCCCAGAATGCGCGCCGGGCGGTTGGGTCCACGCCGGAGGTGGGTTCGTCGAGGAAGAGCAGCTTTGGGCTGTGGACCAGGGCAATGCCGATGGCGACGCGCTGTCGCCAGCCGCCGGAAAGCTCACGGGTCAGGGTCGATTCGTGTCCGCCCAGGCCGACGCGCGCCAGCGTTGCCATGATGCTATCCTTCTTGGTAATACCGTAGACGCCGCCGTAGAATTGCAGGTTTTCCCAAACGGTCAGGTCGTCGTAGATGGCAAACTTCTGCGACATATAGCCCACCCGCGCGCGCACTTGCTCCGACTGGCGAAAAGCGTCGAAGCCCAGCACGGTGGCCTGGCCTTCGCTGGGAGCCAGCAGTCCGAGCAACATGCGGATGGTGGTGGTCTTGCCCGATCCATTTGGGCCAAGATAGCCCACGATTTCCCCAGGGTTAACTTCAAAGGAAACGTGATCCACCGCCACGAAATCGCCAAAGCGGCGGGTCAGGTTGTCTACAACGACGGGAAGGGTCATGGGGTTCTCCAAAGCTGTTTGGCAAACGATCGTGAATATTTTCGTTTTATAAATATCTTCTGACTTGGGAGCAATACTCCAAGTATTCCTTGCCATAATGTTTCTTCAAATAATCCGGTAGTGGTAAAAACCAAAGTGATATGCTGAATTTAGCGGCATATAATCTCAAATTATCACTTTCGATTTAACCACTACCAAATAATCTTCTTCACGTAATACTTGACGGTGGAACAGTCCTATGCCTGCACAGGCATAGACTAAAAGTATCCAGTTCGGGAATACCAGGAATTGTCCAAGCAAGATAAATGCAAATGCCACATAAATGGGATTGCGACTAAAAGCAAAAACGCCGGTCGTTATCAGTTTATCGGGGTGCTCAGTGTCGATGCCAACACGGAAACTCTCCCCAAAAGAAACAAGACTCCATAACATCAACAGCAGCCCGGCCAGGCAAAAGACTACTCCAAACCAGGAGCCTACCGCAGAATGAAAGAATTCTTGCGCGCTTACACTGGGAAAATTGAAGGCATTGGCAAACACCATGTAGAAATAGAAAAGGGCAAACGGCGGAATCAAAAAATCTGTCTTGTCTATTTTGCCGAACTTCATGGCTTCTATCCCTTTTCTTTTCATCAACAATGCCCGGGTCAATACCATCCCAAGCAACAATACAATTGTCAATGCTGCGAAATATTCTGGCATAAGAACCTCCATTTACTGTTCAGCCTGCCCGGATAAGGCAATGAACACGTCTTCCAGCACCGGCGGCACCGAGCGGGCATCCGTCAGCGCGCCGCCGCCTGCCGGGATGGATTTTTTGAGATTTTGAATGACCGTCTCGGCCTGGTTGGCTTCCACGCGCAGGTGCAGACGGTCGCCAAAAGCGCGCACGTCTTCCACGCCGCCTTCCTGCGCGGCAAGCTCCTTGAGCAGGCGCAGCGGCCCGCCGCGCACTTCGACGATGCGCCCGTCCAACGTGGCGCGCAATTCTCCGGGCGTCCCTTCGGCAATCAGCCGGCCCTTTTGCATAAAGCCGACCCGGTTGCAGCGCGCGGCTTCGTCCATGTAGGGCGTGGAAATGATGACGGAGACTTCACCATCAGCCTCTCTCTCATTGGCGAGGGGAGTTGCCACCAGCCGGATCAACAACTGCCAGAAGTCCTGACGGGTGACGGGGTCCACGCCGGTGGTCGGCTCGTCGAGCAGCAGCACCTTGGGGCGCGTGACCAGCGCCGAGGCCAGGCCGAGCTTCTGCTTCATGCCGCCCGAAAGTTGGCCGGCGCGGCGATCCTTGAAGGCCGCCAACCCGACAAAGTCGAGGATTTCCATGCAGCGCGGCAGCCATTTGTCGGATTTGAGTCCGCGCACTTCGGCGAAGAAGCGGATGTTTTCGAGCACGGTCAGGTCTTCGTAAAACGAAAAGCGCTGCGAAAGATAACCGATGTTGGCCCGCACCTGGTCGATTTGCTTGTCAATATCGTAGCCGCACACGCTGGCCTGGCCCGAATCGGGCGTCAGCGCGCCGACCAGCAGACGCAGCATGGTCGTTTTTCCTGCGCCGTCCGGCCCGACCAGCCCATAAATTTCACCGGCGGGAATATGCAGGCTCAGATCGTTAACGGCATGGACATGGCCGAAGGATTTGCTTAAGTTTTTAGCTTCTATCATTGTTTTCCTGCTCTTCGCGTGAAATGATAGCCATAATCGCCTTCCACAACGAGATAACGGAGCAACGGAATCACTGGATAACGTTTACTTGAAAGTCACATCCGCCGGCATCCCCGGTTTCAAATCGCCGTCCGGGTTTTCGACTTGCAGCTTGATCGCGTAGACGGTTGTCTTGCGCCCATCCGTCGTCTGCACGTTGCGCGGGGTGAACTCGCCCTGGTCGGCGATTTGGATGATTGTGGCTTTGAAGACCTTGCCGACAAACGAATCCACCGTGACATCGGCGGCTTGCCCAAGCTTGAGCTGGCCGTACAAATTCTCGGAGACGTAGACCGTAATCGTCAGGTTGTCCAATTGGCCCAGGCTGAGGACGACGGAACCGGGATTGACCACCTCGCCCGGCTCCACGTTGCGGGTCAGGATGACCCCGTCCGCAGGCGCGCTGACGGTCAACTTCCCGATTTGGGCCTCGATCAGCGCCAAATTGGCCTGCGCCTGGCTGACGGCGCTCTGCGCCTGCGCGGCGGCGGCTTTGACCTGGTCAAGCGTGGCCTGCGCAGCAACCACCTTGAGCGCCTGGACCCCGGTTTGCAGGGCGCGCAGTTGGTCCTGGGTAACGTCATAGCGTTCCTGCGCCACGAGCAACTTGGCGCGCGCCTGGAGGACGTCCTTTGCGCCGTCGGTCGTCAGGGCGTCGTCGTATGCCTTCTGCGCGTCGGTCAGCTCGGACTTGGCGTCGTCCAGGTTGTTCTGGGCCTCGTCTTTCAGGTCCTGTCCGTCTGTGGTGGTATTGGTGCGGTCGAGCACAGTCTGCGCAATCTGGAAAGCGGAGCGGGCATCGCTCAAGCGCGTCTCGCTTGCCAGGAAAGTGCTGCTGGTGGCCTTTTCTTCCACGAATTTCAGGTTTTCATGGGCCGCATCCAGCGCGGTTTGCGCGGCGGCCAAGGCATTCTGGAGCGAAGCCGTTTGTTCGGCTTTGTTGAAATACCAGGACGGCTGGTTGAAATCCGTCGGTTGGGTCTGGTTCCAACTGGCGGTGCGGTTGGTCTTGTCGTCGTTGAGGGCCGCGTTCAGCGTCAAGTCATATTGGGCTTGGGCCGAGACGACGGCGGCGTTGGCGGTGGCCTGGCCCGTTTTGGCGCCATCCAGGCTGGCGGCGGCGACGGCGCGCTGCGCCTTGAGCAGGGTATCGTCGAGGCGCAGGAGCACGTCGCCGGCTTTGACGGCGTCGCCTTCTTTAACGAGCACTTCGGCAACTTTGCCGGATAGTTCCGGCGCGATGGAAACCTGGGTAGTCTCGATTGTGCCGGATGCGCTCAGGCTGCTGGTGGCAACCGGAAGAGTTCTGTTGTAAAGATAGTATCCGCCGAGCGAGAGCAGGACCACAACGATCAGAATGATTCCCAGAAGGGGGAGACGGTTTTGTCGCATAGGATTCTCCTTTATTTAAGGTGACTGTCACTTCCAGACTCAAGTGACAGTCACCTATATTAATGGTTAATCGAGACGTTTCTTGAAACGCAGGGCGGCGGCGCCCATGATGAGCACGCCAAAAATAGCCAGCATCATGACGTTGGGCAGGATCGCGTCCAGTCCAACGCCTTTGATCATCAAAGCGCGGATGATGACCAGAAAATAGCGCAGCGGGATGGCATAGCTGATGGCCTGCAATACAACCGGCATGGCTTCGAGTGGATAGATAAAGCCGGAAAGGAAAATGCTCGGCAGGATTGTCATAAAAACGGTGAGAATGGCCTCTTGTTGGGTGTTGGCGATAGTGGAAACAAACAGGCCAATGCCAAGCCCCGAGACCAGGAAAAGCGCCGAAAGCAGGACGATAAGCACCAGGGAGCCGAGCACCGGCACGCCAAACCACCAGTGCCCGACCGCGATGATTACAACCGTATCGAACAACCCTAAAATGGTATATGGCAAAATCTTGCCGACGATCAACTCCCACGAGCGGATGGGCGTAACGATCAGTTGTTCAATCGTGCCGCGCTCGCGCTCGCGCACCACGGCAGTGGAAGTCACGATACCCATAATGGCAGACAGGATCAGGCCGATCAGGCCGGGGATCATAAAATAGGCGCTGATCATATCCGGGTTATAC
>JBARBA010000108.1:0-6062 GCA_049792555.1 Anaerolineales bacterium | reverse complement strand
CCGCCACACCGCCCAAAACTTCAACGACATTTTCCGTCCCTACTGGGAAAAATGGAAATGGCCCGTCGTCAACGCCTGGATCAACGCCAACGACGACACCGGTAGGATCTACCTGCCCGAAAACGTGGCCCTATCCAAAGAAGGCTGGGTCGATTACCAGTCGCATGGCGTCTTGCACCTGCCCATCGAGGCCGGTTCCAGCGAAGATTTCATCCACAACGAGCTATACGGCTCCATGCAAGCCATGCAGGCCAATTTCGGCAAGACCCCCATCGCCTACATCTGGGCCGGCGGCAACTTCACGCCCCACGCAGTGCAAATGGCGCGCCAGGCCGGTTACAAACTCGGCTTCACCATCAACCCGCGCGGCCCGGTCATGTTCAACTGGATTCCCCAAACCGACCAGGCCGACACCATGCGTCCCAGCTTCCTGGCCGAAGGCCCCGCCGGCGACCCGCTGCTCACCCTGCCCCGTTACTGGGACACCGACGCCCGCGCCCACCTCGACACCGTCCGCAACATCGGCAAAGCCGCCGCCGCCTACGCCCAGAAAAACAAAACCGCCGAGTTGGAATACTACGACATCGTCTGCGCGCCGACCTACGGGGCGATCCCCAATCCCTGAAACGCAATACGGAATACGCACTACGTATTACGTAGTGCGTATTCCATATGAGCATATTCCCACAGCTTCCCACCATCAGGCATATAATGAATCCATCCTGCATCTTCTGCAAAATCGCATCCGGCCAGGCACCCGCCAGCATCGTCTACAAAGACGAACAAGTCACCGCCTTCCGTGACACCCACCCCGTCGCGCCCACGCACGTCTTGATCATCCCCAACCGGCACATTGCATCCATCAACAAAGCCGCGCCCGAAGACGAAGCCCTGCTGGGCCACATATTTATCGTCGCCCGCAAAATCGCCGAAACGGAAGCCATCAGCGAAAACGGCTACCGCCTCATCGTCAACACCGGAGCGCACGGCGGCCAGACCGTCCAACACCTGCACATGCACGTCATCGGCGGGCAGCGCGTAAAATACCCGATGGGATAGCTTTAGAATTTAGGCATATCATTTCAATAATCGGTGGTTGAGTAGGCGGCGACGCTACCCCCGCCGCCGTACCCTGGCACCGCCCGCCAGGGCAGGTGTCGAAACCACCTTGAACCAAAATTTCCCCGGAATATTGAGATGATACCGTTATACTTTAGAAGTTAGGCTTGAAAGGTAAAACTTGGCAATCACCGAACGGCAACAACGCTGGCAAAAAGAAAAACTGCTCACCCCCGAAAAACTGGCCCGGGCGCGCCTCGTCCTGGACGAGATACGCGACGGGCGTAAAGTGCTCGATGCCTTGCGCGCCCATCCGCTCGAAAACGGCGGGGTCATCGAAAAGGCCGCGCTGGTCGCCGTCTATAACGAAATGACCGCCGGCGGCGAACTGGCTTCCGATAAAACCCTGCTCGATAAAATCCGCATGAAACCCGTGCGCACGCTCTCAGGCGTCACCACCGTCACCGTCCTGACCAAACCCTACCCCTGCCCCGGAAAGTGCATCTTCTGCCCCACAGACACGCGCATGCCCAAATCGTACCTGCCCGACGAGCCGGGAGCCATGCGCGCCCTGCAACACGAATTTGATCCCTATACGCAAGTTATTTCGCGCATTTCCGCCCTTGAAAACCTGGGCCACCCCACCGACAAAATCGAACTCCTCATCCTGGGCGGCACCTGGAGCGCCTACCGCCGCGACTACCAGGAATGGTTCATCAAACGCTGCTTCGACGCCATGAACGACTCCCCTGCCCCCCTGGTGGATGGAGATAACGACCTTGCCCTCGCCCAAACCACCAACGAGACCGCCCCACACCGCAACGTGGGCCTCGTCATCGAAACCCGCCCCGACGAAATCACCCCCGACGAACTGCGCTGGCTGCGCGCGCTGGGCGTCACCAAAGTCCAGTTGGGCGCGCAAAGCCTCGATGACCACATCCTTGAAATGAACCAGCGCGGCCACGACGTTGCCGCCACACGGCGCGCCGTCTCCCTGCTGCGCGCCGCCGGCTTCAAAATCGTCCTGCACTGGATGCCCAACCTGCACGGCGCCACCCCCGCATCAGACCGCCTCGATTTCGCCCGCCTGTGGGACGGCTTCTGCCCCGACGAAATCAAAATCTACCCCAACCAACTGCTCGCCAACGCCGAACTCTACGAAGTCTGGCAGCGCGGCGAATTCCACCCCTATACCACGCAAGAACTCATCGACCTGATCGCCGACATCAAACCGCTCGTGCCCGCCTACTGCCGCATCAACCGCATCATCCGCGACATCCCATCCACCCACGTCGTCGACGGCAACAAACGCACCAGCCTGCGCATGGACATCCAAAACGAAATGAAGCGGCGCGGAACAAAATGCAACTGCATCCGCTGCCGTGAAGTGCGCGGGACTGCGGTGGAAGCCGCCAGCCTGCAACTGGACGACCTGACCTACCAAACCGATTCTGCCGAGGAACATTTCATCTCGTTCATCACACCCGATGACCGCCTCGCCGGTTTCATCCGCCTTTCCCTGCCCTCGGCCACGTCCCCGGCTGTGGACCTGTCCGATTTGGACGGCGCGGCCCTGATCCGTGAAGTCCACGTCTACGGGCAGTCGCTGCCCGTCGGCGCAGAGTTAAGCGGCTCCACGCAGCACTCCGGCCTGGGCACGAAACTGCTCCAGCAAGCCGAAGAAACCGCCGCAGCGCGCGGTTTTCGCCGCCTGGCAGTCATCTCAGCCATCGGGACGCGCAAATACTATCTCGAACGCGGCTTCGAACGCGGGGAGCTGTACCTGGTCAAAAATATTGCGTAAAACGCGTAAAAAAGCGGTGGAGTCCAACTCCACCGCTTTTACGTTACTGCTTGTTCCACTCCGCAATTGCCTCACGGATGATGGCCTTGATGTCATCCTCAGGCACCGCGTCAATCCCCGAATAACGCATGGACCCCACAAATACCACAACTTCCCCCACCGTGCCTTCCTCAAGGCGGATCTTTTTCCCTGCCAGCGGTGAGCCTTCCAAATTCTTTTGCAAAACTTCATCGATCATGGACACAATGCTGGTAATCTTTGGCGGTTCGGGCTTAACAAGATCATTTTTTAGCAAATCGCGCGCGCCGCGTAAAGGATCAATACGCAAAGGGGTGGTAACGGGCTGCTCGGCAACAATTAATGCGGCAGCCGCCGAGTCCACATCAGGATCGGAGATCTTGGGCGCAACAGGAGCCAGCGTCTGCCCGTCAATCCACGGGCGAATTTGGACCACCACGTTAACCAGGCGGGTGCGTTGCTCCACAGTCAAACCATCCGGCTCAACACGCGCCCCATCCAGATCAACATGCCATTTGAGCGCCGGGTCTATCGTGACTTTCAAGACATCATGTTCATCAAGCTTGGGGGGTGGCGGCGCATCCGGTTGCTCAGGCTCCAATTCTCCACGCCCTTCCGCAAGCGCCGTTGTCAAACGGCTCTCAAGGATGGCAACCAGGTACCCTATGATGGCCCCCACAACGATTGCAATCCCGCCAACGATAACGATCATTAACCCAGGGTTCGTTCCCATATCACATCACCTGACAGGTTGGACAAAAATGTGTTCCGCGCTGACCGACAACCATGCGCCGGATGAGAGTCCCGCACACCGGGCAAGGCTGGCCGGCGCGCTGATAGACCCGAAAGTAATTTTGAAAACTGCCGCCGCGATAAACCCAATCAAAACTGGCACCATTGTGATCGATCCCCGATTGTAATACCGTTCGAATGGCATCAAGGAGCTTTTCAGCTTCCGGCGCTGATATTGTATCCGAAAGTCGCAGCGGATGCACCCCGGATAAATGTAATGCCTCGTCGGTATAGATATTGCCCAACCCGGCAAGAAAGCGCTGGTCGAGCAGCATCGGTTTCACCTGCCGGTGACGCCGATGCAGGCTATCGTGCAGCAATTGCGCGGTAAACGACGGATCAAACGGCTCCGGGCCGAGACCGCCGGTGACATCCTCCGCATCGGCCACCAGCCAGACGCGCCCGAATTTGCGCGTATCGTTAAAGACCAGCAGGCGGCCATCCGAAAGACCCAGCCGCAGGCGATCATGTTTGTCCGGCAGGTCAGCGCCGTCTTTGATATATACATCCCCGCTCATGCGCAGGTGGATAAAAAGGTTGAAAGCTATAAGTTGAAGGTTGAGATACTTTGCGCGGCGGCCAACCCCAACGACGGACTGCCCAACAATCCGTTCTTCGAACTCCGCCGGAGAGGGCGTTGCCAGCGTCCGCGCCCAGAGCAGGCGGGCTGAAACAATCTTGCGTCCCACCAGTTCCGGGCGCAGTATGCGGGCAATTGTTTCAACTTCGGGAAGTTCAGGCATGATTTAGATCAGTAGATGAGTAGAGATTAGTCAAAACTTACTCTCTATTTATCTGAACTACTGTATCATCTCATCAATATTTCAGGGAGATTGTTGTTATTGAAGGTGGTTTCGGTACGGCGGCGAAACAGCATCGCCGCCTACTCAACCACCGATTTTAGATGATACGAACTACTCATTGAACATCTCACCCACGCTACGGCCCTCGTGAGCGCGCATAATGACTTCACCCAGTAGCGGCGCCGCCGAAATGATGCTCAAGCGCTCGCCGAGCATCGCCACTTTTTCAGGCGGGATCGGCACCGTATCGGTGGTAATAAACTGCTTCACCGGCAACGCCGCCAGCCGGTCAAGCGCATTCGAAGAAAACACCGGATGAACGCAGGTCACATACACATCGCGCGCGCCATTTTCCTTAACCAGGTTGACTGCCTGAATGATCGAACCGCCGGTATCGATCTCGTCATCCACCAACACTACGTCATGTCCATCCACATCACCGATGATGCTCAAAGCCTGCGCTTTGGCGTCATTTGCCACACGACGCTTTTCGATAAAGGCAATCGGCGCATTGATATCGGCAGCCACATTACGGCCCTTCTTGGCAAAACCCAGGTCAACAGTGACCACTACCGGGTCTGTCATCGTTGGTCGCAACATCTTCAAGTGATCGGTAAGCATATGGAAAGTCGTCAACATATCGCCGGGGATCGAGAAGAAACCCTGAACCTGCCCGGCGTGTGGATCAAGCAATATATAACGCTCTGCGCCAGCCACTTCGATCATATCCGCCACCAGGCGGGCCGTAATCGGCACACGCGGCTGGTCTTTCTTGTCAGAACGGCAATAGGCCATGTACGGAATTACCGCGGTAACGCGCGCCGCCGAATCCAGCTTGACGGTCTGGATCATGATCAATAATTCCATAAGATTGCGATGCACCGGCGCCGAAGTCGTCTGGATAATATAAACATCCTGACCGCGCACGCTGGAGTGCAGCTTGACAAACAAATTCTCATTCGGGAACTGGATAATATCGCGCCCGCACAACGGCTCGCCAATATAATCGGCCATTTTCTGCGCCAATTCAGGCGAACCCGTCCCGGCGTAGAGTTTGATCCCCCCGTAAACTTTCATCTCGTGTGTGTGATGATACATAGTTCACCTACTTTTTATGAATTGAATTCCACTCTGAGCGCAAGACACTCATGAGCAAGACATTAATATAACAGCCATTTCGATAAACCGCATCGCGCAAAAGTCCCTCTTTTACAAAACCCACTTTTTCATACGCGCGTATCGCGCGCGGATTGGTTTCGTAAACATACAGAAAAATTCGGTTCAGGTTCAGCGTTTCGAACCCATATTTCAGCATCAAACGCGTGGCTTCTGTGCCATAACCCTGGTTCCAGAGTGATTTTTCGCCGAGGAAGATGCCAAAGCAGGCGCAGCGGTTCATCCACTCGATCCCTTCCAGGCCCGCACTGCCGACGTGTTTCCAGCCGCCATCGGGCGTTTTGACTTCAATCGCCAGCGGGCGCTCCTCAACCGAACGATTGGACAGACCCTCGAACCAGCGCGTCTCATCCGAAAGCGACATTGGCAGATACATCGCCAGCCCGGCGGTTACTTCCGGGTCGTTCAGC
>JBARBA010000107.1:0-13457 GCA_049792555.1 Anaerolineales bacterium | reverse complement strand
TGGGGTATAACGCAAAAGTGTGGGTGAGTTCAATTTAGGGACTGCCAAGCGGCCTGAAAGCGCCCGCTATGTAGTTCGCTCAATGCGGCTAACATTGCCTGGGCATTCTGTCGTTTCCAACCACGGCCTTGCCGTTTCATACGATGATGCACAACTGTGTTGACGCCGCTTTCCACTGTTCCGCTGCCAATCGGATAACCTTCTTGTCGAAAACGAGCATAATCCATTTTTGATTTGCGCGCATGGAAATAATCGGGCGAGTTTCGAATATCGTCCAAACAGGTAATTATGTTCCAATCCAAGGCGTACAATGCGATCACAACGTCTTCAACGCGTCCATGCCATAAGAGTTCAACTTGCTTATCAAACCATTGTTTTGCTTGCGATGAGCCTTCGCCAAAGGCGGCTTTGGCGACGTTCCCCAAACGTTCTTTAGAATGAGCCCAATCAATAGATTGGACAGCTTGTGGATAATTTGTAGTTGTGATGCGGTCGATCCAGACAGCGCCGTCGTTTGCCGAACCAAGACGCAAACAAATTTCCACTTGCCGCCGTGTTCCTTCTAAATATTGGTGCTGTCCCATTTGATCCGCATCCCATAACCCGGCTTGATAACTATGCCGCACAAGGCTGATATTTAAGTCGGGAGTGGTTTCTTGCAGGTTAGGATTTACCGTTTTTACCTTAACTTCTGAAACCACACTTATTTTGAACTCTTTCCAGCCTTCGGCACGCAACAAAATCATGCCTCCATCGGTGGAAATGTTCGCTTGACCCTGAATTGGCGCTGTCACAGTTACGACTTGTTGCGCCGATTGCGGCGCTTTTATGTCATATACTTTCTCTGCTTCAGCCATCCGCTGCTCTTCAATCGCTCGTCCGTATCCTTGGGTCACTCGTCGCAGGCTATCTCCTGACATGCTTCCGCCAGTTGCATCACTATATGCTTCCGCCGCTTTATCAAACGACTTCGTTTGTAAACCTTGCCGTGCCGCTACTCGCGCTGCCCCTGCGCTCCAATGGTCAGTACGCAACTGCAACTTCTTATCCAGGGGGAAAAATCGTTTCCCCTTTACAATCAGGACAAACGTAATAAGCGCGTTCCAATGTGCTATCTCCTTCTAATCCATGAAGCCCCCATTCACGATAGTCGACAAACTCCATATCACGCTCACATTTTTTGCATTTTGGCGTTTCAATCTGAAAACCAGTATCGCGCCCATTTACCAGTATCGCAAGACCAGCCCCCATCAATTCGCGGCGTTGTTTGCGGGCCTCCGCTTCAATTTCCCCAAAACTGGCATCCGGGTTTGCGTCGTACCAATCTTCAAGGCTTCCATACATTTTCTTGGCATTTTCTACAAATGCTGATTCTCGGCGGGTACGAGATAATGTGCGAGTCATAGAGTTTCCCTTTTTTGTGATTTTTGTACCAGTCTATCAGAATTCCATTCTTTCTACCTACACTTTTGCGCTATACCCCCTCTGCCTGCATCTTCCACCGGTTGTGAGCAACCGGTTATAATCTGAAATATCCATCCGTGACTTTGGGCAAAGTTCATAACTGTCAGGAGAAAATATGATCACTTGGGATGATTCCATGAGCATCGGCGTAGCCCGAATTGATGCGCAGCACAAAATGCTTTTCCAGAAGTTTAACGAACTTTCTGATGCAATCGCTGGACCCAGGTCCAAAGAAGTCGCAGGCGACCTCCTGGATTTTCTCCAGTTCTATGCCATCTGGCATTTCGGGCAGGAGGAGAATTGTATGAATGAGTACAATTGCCCGGTGGCCGCTCAAAACAAACAGGCTCATGCCGAATTTGTTAAGACATTTGGTCAATTTTACGAGCAGTGGCAATATGGGACGATGACTCCGGAACTGGTGGTCAAGACACATCAAGAACTGGAAAAGTGGCTTGTGGTGCATGTCGTGCAAGTGGATGCACAACTCCGCCCGTGTGTAAAAGAGGGAATCAATACCGGAATGCCACGCTCATCATAAAGCTGCCGCAGATTAAGCAATTGCACCCGCCGCCCGGTTCCGGGCGGCGGAGTGGTTGTCAGACCTGCCCTGTCGAAGTAGTCCCTACTTTCCATATCCACAAGCCGGCCGTTTTTTTATGCCACCACCAACAGGAGATATTCCATGAATGAGCCAAACACAGATAATCGCTGGGTCGATCGGTTGATGGTTCACATGAACGTTTTGTGCAAAACCATCGGCGCGCGACCGCCTGCGTCGGCGCAAGAACGCCGGGCTGCTGAATATGTCAAAAAGACATTGGCGCAGCTTGGCTGCCAGGATGTCCAGGAACAAATATTCAAGAGTCAGAATTCGGCGGGATGGGTTTTCATTCCCCTTCTCCTGGCAGCATCCTTTGCGATGCCTGTAGCGTGGATCGGCGGGCCATGGGGCAAACTCATCGGTGGCCTGGTCCTGCTCGGAAGCGCCTACATCGCCTGGGAATTCTTTCAGGTCAAACGGCCTTTCTTCCAGGGACTGATTGCGCGTTGGACCAGCCAAAACATCATCGCGAACATCGCGTCTGCCGAGGCTGCGAAACGGAAAATTTACCTCGTCGGTCATTTGGACACGCAGAAACAACGTTTCCTTACCCCGCCCCCCAATACGGGTCAACTCCCGTTCAACGGCACTTTGCTTATCCTGACGCCCGTTTTGGGCGGCGTGTTTCTTTTGCTGGATATATTGATTAACCGGCAAGGCGTTTCCTGGTGGGGATGGGCTGTGGAGGCCATTATCGTAATCACTCTGCTGAGTTTCTTGAGCGAAGAATGGCAGCCGCACATCGAGGGGGCAAACGACAACGCCAGCGCAGTTTCCATACTTTTAACCATGGCCGAGATTCTGAAAACACAGCCCTTGCGCTCCAGCGAAGTGACACTTTTATTCACCGGGTGTGAAGAAGTGGCTTGCGTTGGCATGGAAAACTATTTGAGGGAATACAAGCCGCCAAAAGAGAATACCTGGTGGATCGATGTGGAAATGGTTGGGACAGGCAATCTCTGCTATGTCACGAAACACGGCGTCACGTATTTGACTCAGTATACGCCTGCGCCAGAGATGGTGAAGCTGGCAGGCCAAACCGCGCAAAAGAATCCCGACCTTGGAGTGATCGGCAAGGAAATGATCATCCTGGAAGAAGTGGCGAACCTCCGCAACAAGGGATACAAGGCAATCTGCCTGGCCGGGTACAACGAAAAAGGCTATTTACCGAACTGGCATCGACTATCGGACCGGTTGGAAAATATTGACCCAAACACGCTAAATCGCGCCAACCGCTTTACGCTGGCTTTGCTGCATGAAATCGATGACATACCTGCATGAATAATTCGTTCGGGTTACAATACCACCCCCGGCCAAGCTTTCGGAGTACCTATGCCTGAAGACAAAGATTTCTACAAAAACATCATTGATAACCTGTACGACGGCGTCTATTTCGTCGATCGTGAGCGTGTGATCACGTATTGGAACAAAGGCGCCGAGCGCATCACGGGCTATACGAGCCAACGGGTGGTTGGTCACTCCTGTCGCGACAACCTGCTTAACCATGTCAACGCTGATGGCGTTCAGTTGTGCCTGAGTAAGTGCCCATTAGCCATCTGTATGGAAACTGGCAGCGCCCAGGAAGCCGACGCCTTTTTACACCATGCCGATGGGCACCGCATTCCGGTGTTAATACGCGCTGCGCCTCTGCGGGACGACGACGGGAACATCATTGGCGCCGTGGAAACATTCACCGGCGATGTGGGAAATGCGACCGTCCGGGAAGAATTGCGCGAACTGCGCCGCATGGCGCAAATGGACAAACTCACCAACATTGGCAATCGCGAATTTATCGAAGGACGACTGCGCGCCGCCATCGCGGAACTTGAGCACCAGCCCGAAATAGCGGTGGGCCTGCTATTTATGGACATTGACCATTTCAAAGAATGCAACGACAGCTATGGACACGACGTCGGCGATAGAATGTTGAGCATGGTTGCGGCCACCTTGCGGCACAACCTGCGCAACTCCGATGTCGTTGGCCGCTGGGCGGGCGATGAATTCCTGAACATCCTGTACGATGTGGCAACTTTGGAAACGTTGAAATCGGTTTCGGAAAAATTGCGCATGTTGGTCGAGTTTTCCAGGCTGGATTTTGGCGCCGAGAGTCTGACAGTTACGATTTCGGCAGGCGCCACCCTGTTGCTCCCCACCGATACTCCGGAGTCCGTCGTCCGCCGCGCCGATGAGTTGTTATATCAGAGCAAACATGCGGGTGGTAACCAGGTCAGCGTGGGCTGACCAATACTTGCCGCCGCATTTGGTCTTGAGATACCGTGATGCCAAAGCTTCTGTTGATTACGGCCTCTTCGTCGGAAATTCGCAGCGTGAGGCGGGCGCGGGTGCTCAATTTTCAACAGATTACCATGCCGTACCTGGCAGCCAGAGTCCCGCCGGGCTGGGAGGTGGTCCACGTCGATGAAGAAGCCGAAGAAATCGACTGGAGCATCGACGCCGACGTGGTCGGCATTACCTTCCATACACCCAGCGCCTTCCACGCCTATGAGCTTGCCGGGCGCTTTCGGGCGCGGGGCGCGTGCGTCGCGCTGGGCGGGCCGCATGTCACGCTGCTGCCCGAAGAAGCGGGCCAACACGCCGATGTGATCTTCATCGGGGAGGCAGAGGGGTTATGGGAAGATTTTTTGCAGGGCTTCGAAACGGGGACTTTCCAGCGCGTTTATCAACCGATCAGCTTGCCAACGCTTGAAAATATCCCCATGGCCCGCAAGGACTTATTCCACCGGCGCGACCATACCAACGGCGTGTTGTTCGCCACCAGGGGCTGCCCCAGCCAGTGCGATTTTTGCGTCATTGCCGTGATGTATCGCCATTCGCTGCGCAAACGCCCGGTGGCCGAGGTCGCGGCGGAATATGCTTCCTTCAAGGGCAAGGTCGTGATCTTTTGGGACGATAATCTGGCCGGCGACCTGGCGTATGCGAAGGAACTATTCCGCGCCATCGCGCCCCATCGCAAGTGGTGGAGCAGTCAGGCCAGCATCCACGCCGGGCGCGACGACGAATTCCTGGAAGCGGCGGCCCGTAGCGGCTGCAAGCAGTTGTTCTTGGGGTTGGAGTCGATCTCCCAGCAGAGTATGGCCGAAGTCAAAAAAGGTTTTAACCGGGTGGAGGAGTATGCCCAAATCATCGAGCGCATCCACGCGCACGGCATCGCCGTCCAGGCCGGGATCGTTTTCGGGTTCGACCACGACACGCCGCAAATCTTCGAAGAAACGCTCGATTTCCTGGAAGCCGCCGGGGTGCAGAACGCCACCTTCAACATCCTGACGCCTTTTCCCGGCACGCCGCTGTTCCAGAAGCTGGAAGCCGAGGGGCGTATCCTGACACGTGACTGGCGCAAATACAACAGCCGCGATGACGTGGTTTTCCAGCCCAAGCAGATGAGCGCGGCAGAACTGCTGGCCGGGTTTCGCTATGCCAACCAGCGCTTTTATTCTCTTGGGGGAATCGCAAAACGGTTGTCGCACTCGGCGGCGCAATGCTGGTGGGCCTTGCCGCTGAACCTGGCTTATGCGTATCGATGGCGAAAAAACGGGGTGTTGTAGCCGGTTTGCCCGACAGGCTTGTCAATACGATCTGCCCACACCGGCAAAAAAATGCTTGCCCGCGCTCATAAACTGCTATGACGATTGGGAAACCATCAACCCCTGATCGACTGGAAACACTTGAAAACAGCGCGCCACGCACCCTTGAAAAGGCGCGTGGCGCGTTTGCTTATTTTGAGAAGTGACAGTCTCAGTAGATGAAAATTGTAACTCGTAGTAGCGACTTTAGTCGCTTTTTTAGCCGGACGACTGAAGTCGTCACTACGAATTTTTCATTCACTGAGTCTCTTGTTATTTTGCGAAAGCCGTTTTTTGCGCTTTCAAGGCTTCAGCTTTGCGGTATTGGCGCAAGGCGCTGAAACCCACCAGTTTTTTCTGGTTCTCGTCCCACAGGCGGTAGGTCAGGGATTTCAGGCTGATCCAGACCGTGACCGGTTTGATCTGGAAGAGCGCGTTTTCTTTGAAGGCTTGTTCGAGTTTGTAGTTGGGGATTTTGGGGCTGAGGTGGTGGATGTGATGAAAGCCGATGTTGCCGGTGAACCATTGCAAAATGCGCGGCAGTTTGTAGAACGAACTGCCTTCAAGCCCGGCTTTGAAATATTCCCATTTGTCGTGGCGCTGCCAGTACACGCCGTCGAAATTGTGCTGGACGTAAAACAGCCAGACGCCCGCCGAGCAGGCCACCAGCCGCAGCGGTATCTCCACCAGTAGCAGAGCTTTCCAGCCGATCAACGCACACAACACAGCCGTGATCCCAAGCAGCGCCAGGTTGGTCCACACCACGCTGGCGCGTTCGCGCGGGCCGGAGGCCTTCGTCCAAAAACGGTACATGACGGTGAAGACCACGAATGACCCGACAGTGAACAAAATGTAGGGGTTGCGCATGATGCGATAGCCGAACTTTTTATACCAGGGCAGCGCCGCGTATTCCGCCACCGTCAGGGTCAGCACGTCGCCCACGCCGCGCCGGTCGAGATCGCCGGCGCTGGCGTGGTGGATGGCGTGTTCGTAGCGCCATTGCTGGTAGGGCGTCAGCGTCAGGATACCGGTAAAAACTCCCAGGGCGTCGTTGGCGCGTTGCGACTTGAAAAACGAGCCATGCCCGCAGTCGTGGAAGATGATGAAAATGCGCACCATGAAACCGGCGGTCGGCAGCGCCAGCGCCAGCGTTAACCAATACGATACGGCCAGACTGAGGTACATTGCGTACCACAGGGCCAGGAACGGCACGACCGAATTAACCATTTGCCACAAGCTGCGCCGGGCATCGGACGCCGCATAGCGGGCGACGATGGCCTGCCAGCGCACCGGCATATCTTTGTTTTCCATTCTTTACTCCTGGAATAAGTCAGGTCAATCAATCCCCCAAGCAAAGACCTGTTGATGTATATTTATTGTACACCCATAGACCGCGAATGGAACATGCAATTAGGATAGGATTTGTGAGAATTGGCCCCGACTTACGAGCAACGCTTCGAGCGACAGGCGCAGGCTTTTGCTTTCAGGCGGGATCAATCCCGTCCTACGGTTGCAGATTGGGCATCGATGCCGGGCGCGGGCTTTCGCCTTTGGGCGGGATAAATCCCGCCCTACGGTTGCAGATTGGAGAGCAAGGCTTCGAGCGACAGATCAGACATGGAATGAAGGCGCAGGCTTTCGCCTGCGAAGGTCAATTGGGCCGTGACAGGGTTGGGGATGGCGACGACGAACAATCCTGCGCTGCGGGCGGCTTTCACCCCGTTGGGGGAATCTTCGAAGGCGATGGCTTCGAGCGCGCTCACCCCCAGCGCGCCCAGCGCCGACAGGTATAGCTCCGGCTCGGGCTTGGTGCGCGCAACGTCGTCGGAGCATTTGACCGTTTCGAAGAAGTGCGTCAGGCCCAGACGCGCCAGATGTTCATCAACCCAGCGATGCGTCGAACTGGAAGCGACTGCCAGCCGCAGCCCCAAACGCTGCGCGGCGCGCAGGGTGTCGAACACACCCGGCAGGGGCGGCTGGGCCACGATGCGGGCGCGGCTTTGCTCACCGACGCGAGTGGAAAGGTTGAGGGGAGTCAGGTCGCGCCCGGTTAACGTTTGAAGATAAGGTAACGGACGAAAGCTCGCAGCGGCCATCCCGCCCACGATTTGTCCCCATGTCTCGATGCTTAAATCCTGGCCGAATTCGCGGTACACGTCGCGCCAGACTTCAAATTCGGGCGTTTCGGTGTCGAGGATCAGGCCGTCAAAGTCAAAGATCAAAGCGTTTATCATATTGTTTCCTTGAAAGTAATTTGGGATAAAAGAAACCTCCCGTTTCGAAGTGTGGGAGGTTTCTCGATCCGCTAAGCCAGCTTATTCAGGCGGTTGCCGTGTACGATAGCGAAATCCAACCGACGCCCGGAATTTCTCCCCACCCGTTCAGTTCGCGCGTGATTTCGACGATTTGATCCTTCTTCAGGCTCCCCGCCGGTGATGCGGTTAGCGCCGGTTCTTTGCGGATATTGAGTGATGCTGTCGTTACTTTTACCTTGCGCGTCAGTTGGAACCCGATCCCCAGTGTTGGGACAATGGCCGAACACGCCGGGTTGGGGAAATTTGGGTCGGCGGCAACATCTTTCCACGCTTGCCCGAACAGTTCGAGTGGGTAGGAGCGCGCTTCACCATCTGCCGCGTTGGCGTACAGCGGATCGTGGATGTAGATATTCTGGATGTCCATCCCAACCACAACGGCAAAGTAAGGCCCATCAAAGGTTTGCTCCGTCAGCCCGGCATCTGCGAGTGTTTTGTAATGCAGGGGCGTGATCAGCGGTTTGCCTGCCGCCAGGAAGGTGAACAGGTCTTGCATGCCGAGATTTGTGCGTGAATCGGCGGAGACACCCAGGCTGTTTATCCCGGCCCACAATTGTTGAACGCTTAAATAGGGCGCGCCGCTGCTGGCAAACTTGGTGTGAAACTCGTCCGGCGTGATGGGGGTGTCTTGATATGCCCGCAGCAGCATGACTGCCGAGGCCGCGCCGCAATCATTAACGGACGGGTTTGCCCCGCTCCCGAACTGGGAAACATACGGGACCGGCAGGAGCACTACCGGTTTGTAGGCTGTGCTTAAGGTGTATTCAGTGGATTGGCCGGTATCGATGTTTTCAAGCTTATAGTGTCTCTGTGGGCTTCCCGGCGGGGTTTCGGTAGGAGTACTCCCACCGTCATCTGGCGGCTTGGGGATTGTTGTTGCGCCATCTCCCTGGCCGTCGCCGGTAGCGCCGGCATTTACCAAAGCTGCCACATCGAGGCGGAACTGATCCATCGGGAAGGCCGGCCCCGGGTCCCATTTACGCTTGGGGGCGATATCGTCATGCCCGACGATTTCGCGGAAGCCGTAAGTGCGGATCAGCGCGGCAACGATTTCTGTTGTGGTTTGCAACTGGATATCCGTAAATTTGTGCCAGCCACAGACCACACTCGGGTTGGCTTTGTGCGCAGCAACCATCACTTCAGAGTCTGGGTAAACCTTTCCAAACGCTGAAACCCACTGGTTCCCGGAGCGTTTCATCCTTCCGGCGTTATCCAGTTCTATGCCGACAGAATAGGAATTCAACTGGGTATATTGTTCCCACGTGCTTACGCCGGCGTGCCACCCAATCGTTGTAAAGGGCAAAAGCTGCGCCACCTCACCGTTGCGTCCGATGACAAGATGAGATGACACCTGGCTGGCCGGGTCGGTCAGCCAGGTAATCGCAGCTTCGAAGCTTGAGCCTTCGGTGAAATGGATGACCACAAAGGCTTTCTCCAGCAAAAGGCTGCCGTGGTTGGGTGATGGGACAAATCTGACCGGGATATCATTGTCAAGCACGAGACGATCATTGACGATTTTCATGGTTTTACCCTCCGGTGTTTTCAGTCTGAGTGTTTCTACTTCTGCGGATACGCTGATTATGCACGAAACCGGGGCTTTGCGCAATAGTGATTGCGCTGGTAGAATTAGCCATAGGACTTACGCAAGACGCTTTAAAGTTCAAATTCGTATCGATGCCTTTTGTAAAGTGATAAAGTGCGTAAGTCCTAACCCGGACAAGCCGGAAAAGAAAAACCTTCACCACGAAGGGGCACGAAGGAAAATCTTAAAAAACTTTAAATCTTTTCCTTGTATCATCTCAATACTTCAAGGGTATTGCTGTTGACAAGTGGTTTCCCCCTGCCGGGGACTACGCGATACGGCGACGAAATAACATCGCCGCCTACCCTTTGGCAGGTTCAGGGACCGCTCAACCACCGGTTATTGAAAAGATACTTTTCCTTTGTGTTACGCTTGCCCCCGTTACACCTGTCCCGGCCTTCCTTCGGGAGGGGGTAGTGTCCTTTGTGGTGAAAATCTGTGCTTTTTTTGCACAAATCCCATTTGTAAGATACTCATTGAGATGAGATATGCTTGAACAAGACCGCCTGACTCGTAATCAACAAATGCTGGCTGAGATGTATCCGGCTTTTCGGACACGCGCGCAAGCCGTGTTGAAGGAACTGGAAGGGTACGGGCTGCGCCCGCGCATCCAGGAAGCCTGGCGTTCGCCGCAAGACCAGATGGACGAGTTCCGCGCCGGGCGCAGTCCGTTGATGTATGGGTTCCACAACGTCACGGCAGCCGATGGGACGAAGGAAGCCCTGGCCGCCGATATTGTTGACGATGACAGCCCCTTGGTCCTGAGCCTGCCTTACGTCCTGCACCTGATTGCCGCGGCTGAGAATAACGACCTGACCACCGGCGTTTACTGGAATCTGACCGGGCAAAACATTGCGGCCATTCATAGCGCCGTTGCCACAAGAAACTGGGCTGCGCAACTGTGTATTGGTCGAGACCCGATGCACGTTGAAGTTACCGGGATTACCACCCAGGAGGCCAAGGCCGGGAAGCGTCCTTATCCGGTCAGCGCCTCGCCGGTGGAACCGCTGTCCGACCCAAGCACGCCCGACAATCCCCCCGCCCCGATAGGAGAGAAGACCATGCGCTACCGTGTTGAAAACCTGGATACCAACGAAGTGAAGGAATATGACTGGAGCACGGCCTTTCGCCCGACGGTGTTGCTGCCGGTTCCGTACGTTTCGCAGCTTGGCGCGGGCGCAACCGCGCACAGCAACGATTGCGGGGCGACCTGCGCCGTGATGCTGCTGCGGGCTTATTTCAACCTGCAAATGACGCCCGATGAGTTCTATACCAAATTTGCCATTCAGGGGGACCCGTTTTTGAGTGTGCCGCAAGTGCGCGACGCGCTGGGCAGCCTGGGCTTGCTGACGGATTTCCACGCCAACCTGGGTTTGCAGGATTTGTTCACTTTCCTGGCGGCCGGCAGGCCGGTGATTGTTTTGCTGCGCTATAAGGTGCTGGAAGAAGCCGGGTTGACCGAGAAGAAGTTCGAAGGGCCGCATTTTGCGGCGGCGGTGGGCATCGACAGCAAGAATATTTATTTGCATGATCCGCTCTATACCAACCCGGCGGATGGGGATGCGCACGCTTATCCGCTGGATGTGTTCTGGCAGGCCTGGGTGGAGGTGGGCAGCGATCCGAGCTTCCCCAACCCGGCGCGCAGCGCGATCATTCCTACGGGCGGGATTGGGTTCAAGGTGACGCGGCAGGTGCGGGTCAAGATTGCTTCGTTGAATGTCCGTTCGGGGCCGGGGACGAATAATGCGATTGTCGGTTCGCTGAAGATGGGGCAGGTGGTCGAAATCACCCGCGAGGTGAGCGGCTGGGGGCAGATTTACCTTACGGGCGCGACGTCTGCCAGTTCACCCCAGTGGATTTCGCTGGCGTATGTCACCCCGGCAGATGCGCCGGTGGGGTAGGGGATGTCCCAGACTTCCGAAGTCTCCACCCCTTACAGGGGCAAGCGACTTCGGAAGTCTGATTTGATGAGCGCAGAATCCCTATTTTTTCAACTCTAATTCCTGGGCCAAATCGAGCCGTTGGCTCTTGTCGGTAAACCAGGGGAGCCATTGAGAGGCCACCAGCCAGGCTGCGCTAAATAACCACAGCATAACGAACTCTGCCAGGAATGTGAAGGTTGGCATCAGTCCAAAGAACCCTGCTGTGGCTGTGCCAACGATAATGACTGCGATACATGCGATCACTGCCCATCCGCAGAATGTGTAGAACCTGACCCTGCGCCCGGCTTCATTGCCCGGTTTGACCTTTGCGGCCTTCCTGAATGGCCCCAGGCAGAAATAGGCGATCACCGAAAACATGGTAAGCCCGCCACAGCAATGAATGATGGTCTTAATGGTGGCGGCTGTATCAGGTTTACAGGCGTCACAGGGGATGGGGCAAAGCGCGGCGAGAATGGCTCCCAATGCCGCCAGGTTGGCCATCCAATCTTCTTTTTTTTCATGGCCCTTGTAGGTGAACAGGAAAGCGCCAAGCACAAACAACAGGCCTACGAAAATATCGCGCGCCCCGGTGTTATAGGAGGCGCTGATGGAGGTCAGCGGGGCAAATGAGGATGCGACGGTGACAAGCAGCGGCAACGCGAAGGCGATCAACCCGATAAAAAGTCGAATAGCGTCGCTGGAAAAGGTGGGTAAGCGGTCTTCTGATGTAGACATAAGGCTCTCCTTTTTTGTTGTTGGAAATATGCAAGGTCAAATGCAAAGGGCCGCTGACAAGCGGCCCTCGTCTGTTCGTTTTTGGGTTACAGCCCAAGTTTTTTGGCCTGGGTGGGTTGGGCGCGCAGGGCGATGGAGGCGATGCTCTTGAATTTTTTGATCCAGTGCTCCAGCGCGTTGACCGCCGCGTCGCGCGCGGTGGTGGTTTTGACGGCGCTGCTGATGGCGTCATCCTGCGCCTTGCTGGCCTCGGCGAGCGCATCGAGCGCGGCCAGCGCGCTGGCGATGGCCGCCGCCGGGAAGCCGTAGGTGGCCAGCGTGGACTGGTAGGGTTCGGCTTGGGCCGCCTCGTAGGAAATGCGCGCCGTGGTGATGAACTTCTCCATGTCGCCCGGGGTCTTGCCGGTCAGGCCCAGGGCGGTGCGGGTGTCTGAGTCGCTGAAGTTGGCGCGCGCCGTTTCGCGGAAATCCATATAGACGCTATGGGCGGCGGCCAGCGCCTGCTCTGCCGCCGTCGAGGCTTTCTTTTGCGCGGACATGGCGGCTTGCCGGGCGGCGTAGGCCTCGTGCGCGGCTTGCTGGAGCGCCAACCCCTGGGCAAGCGCGGCGGCATCATAGCCGCGCCCGGCCAGGGTGGCGGCGATTTCGGCGTCGTCGCGGGCCTTTTCGATCATCAGGCGCGCTTCGGTGATCAGGTTGGCGATGATCTGGTCCTGGTCGGCGCGATGGACAGGGGGTTTGGGCGCGGGTGCGGGCGCGGGTTCGGGGGTGGGTGTTGCCTGGTCTGACATAGGTTCCTCCAATTTTATGTGAGATGCGGCCAATGTGGGCCGCTGGGCAGGGCCGTCCAAAGCTGGACGCCCTGTAAAAACGGCAGGATGGGTTCTTGCTCCGGTCGGAGCCTTATCTTTTTCGTCGGAACGTTGTCTTGACGGTCGGAGCCTTATTTTTCCCGTCGGAACGTTGTCTTGGCGGTCACCGGTCTTATTTTTTCGGTCGGGACGATGTTTGGACGGTCACCGGTCTTATTTTTTCGGTCGGAACGATGTTTGGACGGTCACCGGTCTTATTTTTTCGGTCGGAACGATGTTTGGACGGTCACCGGTCTTATTTTTCCGGTCGGAACGATGTTTTGGCGGTCGGAGCCTTATTTTACCGGTCGGAACGATGTTTTGGCGGTCGGAGCCTTATTTTTCCCGTCGGAACGATGTTTTGGCGGTCACCGGTCTTATTTTTTCGGTCGGAACGATGTTTGGA
>JBARBA010000106.1:0-15110 GCA_049792555.1 Anaerolineales bacterium | reverse complement strand
CTCAACCGGTACACACACGCAATAATCTTCCCCGCCAAAACAGGGATGAGTAACAGGGGATGCGCCAGGATGTTGGAGTATATGGGCGCGCCTTTCTGGACGCCGGGACAGGTGTGGCGGGCGGCATCAGGGATGGCGCGAAGAAAAGATTTTAAACTTCGTGAACTTCGTGTACTTTGTGGATAAAAAAGAAAGAAAAGCGTGAGTATATGGGCCAGGTTGCGAGAGCGAGTTTGGCCCGTTTTTTTTCTCTCGTCACAAGGCGGTATAATTCGCCCGCCGCACCGCCACCCCTTGCGGGGCAGGCTGAAAACTGACTACTGAACACTGAACACCCCCTGGCGGGGGCAGGCTGAACACTGAACACTGAGCACTAAAAAATGTCCATTATCAACATCTCCAACCTCACCAAATCCTACGGCGCCCGCGACATCTTCACCGGGCTGTCTTTCGGCATCGAAAAAGGCGCGCGTCTGGGCATCGTCGGGCCGAACGGCGTGGGCAAGACCACGCTGCTGCGCATCCTGGCCGGGGTGGACGAAGCCTCCTCGGGCAGCCTGCACCGCACGCGGGGAGTCCGCATTGGCTACCTGCCGCAGGAAGCC
This sequence comes from Anaerolineales bacterium, assembly GCA_049792555.1. Taxonomy (GTDB): domain Bacteria; phylum Chloroflexota; class Anaerolineae; order Anaerolineales; family Villigracilaceae; genus UBA5195. Next base: position 14,505 of record JBARBA010000106.1, on the reverse strand, counting down.
GATTTCGAAATGACGGGCACGCTCTGGGACGCCTGTGAATCCGTCTTCGCCGACCTGATCGAACAACAGGTTGAGCTTTCGCGCCTTGAGCACGAGATGGCCGATTCCGCCCTGGCCGAAGAAGCCCTCGAAAAATACGGCCGGATGCAGCACGAGTTCGAGCGACGCGGCGGCTACACCTACCAGACGCGCATCCGCCAGGTGCTGGGCGGCTTGGGCTTCCAGAGCGAGGACTACGCCCTGAGCCTCGACCACCTTTCAGGCGGACAGCGCACCCGCGCCTTCCTGGCCCGCCTGCTGCTTTCAGACCCCGACGTGCTGCTGCTCGACGAACCCACCAACCACCTCGACATTTCCGCCGTCGAATGGCTCGAAGGCTACCTGACGCATTGGGAGGGCGCGGCGGTCATCGTCTCGCATGACCGCTACTTCCTCGACAAAATCTCCACCGGCATCCTCGAAATGACCGCCGCCGGCATCGAAGAGTATCGCGGCAACTATGGCCACTACCTGAAGCAGCGCCAGGAGCGCTGGGAGCGCCGCCAGGAAGTCTTCGACGGCGAAAAGGAAAAGCTGGTCAAAGACCTGGAGTACATCAAGAAAAACATCGCCGGACAGAACGTGCAGCAGGCCAAGGGCAAGTTGCGCCGCCTGACGCGCGTGGTGCAGGCCATCGAACAGGTGGGCCTCGACGCGGTGCTCAACACCAACTGGAGCCAGCTCGACGTGGAGACCACCACCAGCCCGTTCAGCGTGGAGGAGGCCAATCAGCATGTGCGCTCCCTGCGCCTGCCCGACATCCGCCCGCCGCAACTGCACCTGCACCTGCGCGCCGAGCGCCGCTCCGGCGACCTGGTCATCCGCACCCGCGATCTACAGGTCGGCTGGCCCGATAAACCCCTCTTCCACGCCGACGACATCGAAATGCGTCGCACCGACTGCGCCGCCCTGATCGGCCCCAACGGCGCGGGCAAATCCACCTTCCTGAAGACCATCCTCGACCAACTCCCGCCGCTTCAAGGCGAGGTGCTGATGGGCGCGTCGCTGCATATCGGCTACTTTGCCCAGGCCCACGAAGGCCTCAACCCGGCCAACACGCTCATCCAGGAAATCCAGTCCGCCGCGCCCAACATGCTGGCCAACGACGCGCGCCAGTACCTGGGCAAATTCCTGTTCAGCGGCGACGACGCCTTCAAAAGAGTGGACGTGCTTTCGGGCGGCGAGCGTGGCCGTCTGGCCCTGGCCAAGCTGGCGCTCGAAGACACCAACCTGCTGCTGCTCGACGAACCCACCAACCATCTCGACATCCCCTCGCAGGAAATTCTCGAACAGGTGCTCGAAGCCTACGCCGGCACCATCCTGCTCGTCTCGCACGACCGCTACCTGATCGACGCCCTCGGCACACAGATTTGGGAAATCGACCCGGACGACTCCCGTTTAACCGTCTTCAAGGGCACCTACAGCGAACTCCGCGCCCAAAGGGAAGCCGCCGAACAGGCCACCCGCAGCCAGGACGCCGTTAAAAAGGCCGACTCCCGCCCTGCGCATCCCGCCCCGGCCCACGCAAAAGAGGCCGCCAGGGAGCATCGCCAGCGGCTGGCAAAGCTCCAGCAAACCGAAAACGTCATCGCCGCGCTCGAATCCAAACTCGCCGAAATCGGACGCGCCCTCGAAACCCCCGCCGCCCCCGAAGAAGTCCGCCGCCTCGGCCAGGAATACGCCGCCGTCCAAAAAGAAATGGACGAAAAACTGACCGAGTGGGAAGCGTTGCAGATGTAACATCAAGAACTCCGAGGTCTCAAAGGCCTCGGAGTTCTTTCTTTGGAAGGATGCTATAATCGCCTCACACAAGCGTTCGACCCACACGAGGTGAAACATGAATATTGTTACAGTCAACGAAGCCAGGCGCAATCTCGACGCGCTCATCCAGAAAGTCTTTTCAGACGCCGAACCGACCATCATCAGCACGGAAACGGGTCAGCAAATCGTGCTCATGGCCCTGGACGAGTTCAACGCGTGGAAAGAAACCGCCTACCTGCTCTCCAACCCCGCCAACGCGGCGCACCTGCGCAAGTCCATTGCCGAGGCGCAGTCCGGGTATGTATCCGAACATGAGTTGGATGAGCCGTGAAACTGGTTTTCACCGAATCCGCATGGGAAGACTATCAGTGGTTCCAGGAGAAGGACCGCCAGCTACTCAAACGGGTCAACCAACTGATCAAAGATACCTTGCGCACACCTTTTGAGGGAATAGGAAAACCCGAAGCATTGAAAGCAGATCTATCGGGTTACTGGTCTCGAAGGATCGACGACGAACACCGCCTGATTTACGGGGTAACCAAGACAGAGCTTGTGATTATTTCCTGCCGTCATCACTATACAAAGTAAGCCACCCGCCCAAAACGAACCATGGAAAACCCGCAGCGAGACGATCTTTTATTGCAACACCGCCAGCATGGAGCTTTGGAGCGCAAACAAGCGCTCCAAAACGCCCGCGCGCTCAAGCAGCGCATTCTCAAACGACGCGGCGGGGAACCGGTCACAAATTCCGTTGAAGTGCTGGAACGGATGCGAGATGAACGCATGAATGAGCTAATGGCTGGTTGATTCACAGCACAGAGCAGGCCAATCTGTCCGAGTGGGAAGGGTTGCAGATGTAATATCAAGAACTCCGAGGGCTTAAAGACCTCGGAGTTCTTTCTTGCTGCTTTTTGCTTCTTCGGCGAAGCTTATTGAATCCAGTTTTGCAATTGCAACCCTTCGATGCGATTGAAGTGCCTGGTATTGTTGGTCAGCAAAGGCAGATTGTTTTCGAGCGCGATACTGGCAATTTGCAAGTCCAGGTCATCCAACAGTTCCCCTTTGGCCTCCAGACCGGCCTTCAACAGCCCAAAACGCCGGGCGGCGGATTCGTCGAAAGGCAGGATGATCAAGGCCGACAGCAACACTTCCAGCCGGGCAAGATTGTCGTCGCGGCGCTCCGAGCGTTGCGCGCCATGAGTCAATTCTGCGACACTGACGGCCGTCGTGGCAAGCTCTTCATCCGGGGAAATGTGATCTCCCAGGTCGATGCGTTTGCGCAGGATGGCGATGCAGTGATCGCTATCCAGAATTCTCATAGCTCAACCTGCGGGCGCGCTGACGGGCGCTGGCGGTTTTCTGCGATTTTGGCTTCCAAACTTGCCAGGTCGTCCTCATCCTGCCACAGTCCATAGGCCGCCATCGCGGGATGGATTTTCCCCGCTTCGATCCCTGCCAGCAACTTGGCAGATTGTCCAAGCGTTTGCGCCAGACGGTGCGCGATTTCGGCGGAGCGTTCCAGGCGCGCCAGTTCCCCGGCCCCGATAATGGCCGCCAGCGGACGTTCGCGCCGCAAAATGACAAAGCGTTCCCCGCTGGCCGCGCGGGACAGGAATTCAGAGAAATGACTCTTGGCATCTGAGATATTGATCGTTTCCATGGCAGGCTCCTGACAGGTCATAATGACCTGCGCGAAGTATAGCACAGTTGCATGAAGAGAGATCGACCTGGAATACGCCTCCGTCCAAAAAGAAATGGACGAGAAGCTGACCGAGTGGGAAGCGTTATCTGCCTAAACTGCTCAGATCGCGCAAAAAAGCATTGGACTCGCCACCGAGTCCAATGCTTTTTATGTTCACATCGCCAAACCCTGCCCCCCGGTCTCATTGCTCAAGGATACGGTTCAAGCGCTCAAAGGCGGACTCGAAGGTTTCTCTAACCAGTTTGGGCTTGCGCTTTGTCCATGCTTTACTCCCGGCGTGTTTTACTCCCGGCGTTGACAATTCTGCGACGCGTGATACAATATTTTTACAAACCAGTCCTTCGCAGGTGAAAGTCGGCTCCATGCCGTGCGCTTGGGAAACCGAGCCTAGCCTACAAAGGGCTGATTTTATTAATGTCAAAGGGCCTTTCACGGCTGTACCAGTTATGGGGGTAATTTTGATGGTCGTACAAATCCACCAACAGGCTTACCTTTTCAGAGACAAAACGATAGTAACGCATTTCCTGTTTTACAAAAGCGCGATAGACCGCCCAATTCATATAATCGATGACTTGCAAACAAGGTTCGCCCACCGGCGTTTGGGCGCTGATGCTCATCTGCGTCTGCACCTGGGTCTGGTGCTTCTGCTCGAATTCGGCTACACCGGTGCGAATGGCCGAAAACAAAGGCTCCTGGCGCGTGGATGAACCCCGCTTTGAAAAATAAACCTGGTTTTCGGTATGGCGATGCAGGACGTTTTGAAACAAGCGGCTGACCAGGTGGTGGTAAAAACGTTCTTCCTTGCCGTGAAATGTGCTTTGAAAGACGCGCTCATTTTTACGCGCCACGATAAACTGCGCCTTGAAATCCAGTCCGTGCAGCGTATTAAAAACCGCCTGTCGTGCTTCTGCGCAGTCGTCTTTGGCGTGAAAGGCAATATTGGTTTTTGCCATTGAAGGAATATCTTTCAAGTATTCATCGGCGGCAAGCCGGGTGTGCAAATCTGCCAGCGCGGCGCGCATGGGATGCGGGTCGCCGGTTTCGATGAAACCCAAAATCAAAATCGGCGAACAACCTGCCTGCCCCACGATCAAATTGCCATGACGGTCATAGAAGGTCGGGTCGCCTGATTCATCCACAAAATACCAATTGACTGCCGGTTGCGTTTTCTTCATGGGTTATTCTCCAGGTACATGCTCAAAATCACCTCGCGCTTGCCTGCCTGTTCAATCACACCGGCAGCAAGCCGGCGCACAACGTAACAAGGCCAACTGCTGCGTGACGGAGACCACGCGCTTCTCGGCGTCATCGTTCAGGGTGCGGTTCAGACAAACTATATGATCTGATGGACATACACTGCCACCGGGATCAGCGCCGTCAAAATAAGCAAGACGTGAATCCCTTTCTGCAACCATCTCATACTGTGCAGAAAACCGCCTTTACGCCATATATGTTTTTTGTTTATTTCCTGCAATTCAGGCGCATAGATGGCTAATACTTCATGCGCGCGATCTTGATGCACTTTCATGACTTCTTGTGCGCGTTCTACAAAAAATATTGCAAACATATTGGCGATGATAATAATCAGCGGCAATCCAATTCCATTGATGATCGCCAATTGCGTAACATTTTGATAGCCAAAAGTAAAAGCCAGGGCGCTCATCGTAAGCACATAATTTGTGATGGTGAGTCGATTATCTTCCTGCCTTCCCATCCTTTCGTATTGATGCTCATAATACATACACACATAATCACCATCGACAGATTTCGTCTTTGTAGCCATGTTTCATCCTTTCATCATTCGCGCTCGCCGCGTCATTTTATTAGACCTAAAATGGTTAGCGCAATTCCAACAATGGCAATAATGATATTGAACGTCGTCCAAATGGTATTAACGCGCATTTTCGAGATAAAGGCGTATTGGCTAAGATGTTCTTTCGATGCAAGTTCACCCAGCTCAATAAGATTAGCTTTCGGCGCAAGTTGGTTGATACGTTTATTCCAAAATGCAGCATGTTTTTGGTGAAACCGGTAACGCTCGTAGAATTTTGCCGATGCAATTGCCCCATACAAACCAAGCATGATGAGCATGACAGCCAGCGGAACAATTGCGATGCTTATTCCTTGCTGGACAATAAACCCAACAATACCGACTGAAACCACAATCACAATGTTCGTAAAGGTGGCCCGTTGATCCTCCAGGTGGCGGATTTGATTCCATTGTTCATCAACCGCCCGTAGCAAAACATTCACTGCCAGTTCGGTCTCTTTTTCTTTATCTTCGGTCATCACAACTCTCCCGTAAACGCCCGCCGATCCAATGCCTTCCCGCTACATCTCTTCAGGGGCAACCAACGGACGCTCGCCTATCTTTTCACGGATTTGTTTCCTCAGGCCCTCGGCGTCATATTGCTCTTGCACTGGCAGACGGATATAAGGCATTCCCACCGCATCGAACGTATCGTTTTTGAATTGATCGCGTTCGGCGTGGTCATAACTTTTATGACTGCTGTCGTCCAACTCAACCACCAGCAGCGGCTCGACCATGATCTTATCGCACAACAGAAAATCGACGTGCTTGCACTGCGTCTGGTTGTTATGAAATTTGCGCTCTTGCGGCTCATTTGCCAGCCAGATAAAATCCCCCATCCTGACCTTCATCAAGATGGTATAGTCGCCCGCTGTGGCGCGGCGCAACGTGCGCAGGAAAATTCTTTCACGGTACGTAAGCACCGACTTGCTCTTGCGATATTCAGGCTTCTCGGAACTGGACAGGCCAAGCTCGACCGGCCTCGCAACCCCCTGTTTTTCTTCAAGCGCAGCTTGCGATGTTTGCGTATGCGCGTGTGCTTCATCATCTTGGAACAAAATTGCGAAGAACCTGCGCAGCCCTTCAAGCAATTTCTTGAGCAATTTCTTGAGAAACTGTATCATTTCTTTCCCTCCACAATTGCAATCTCCGCCTCACTCAACCCATACAGCGCATACACGCGCCGGTCGATTTCCACATCCAGCGCAGCGATGCGCTTTTTCAGCGTAAAGCGCGCGTCGTCCATCCCCAGCTCGGCGGTGGACAGCTCCTTATGCAGCGCCAGCATTTGCCCCACCAGCTCCACCATCTCATCGTGCGCCGTCTTTTCGGCGGGCTTGGCGAAGTCGATGCGGTGGATGGGGAGTGGCCCAACATATTGTTTGGTGCAAGTAATCCACCCGCCACGAAAGACATTGCTAGTTTGGCTGAGACACCAAAATAAGGCTTTGGAATTTAGTAATCCAAGGACAAAATATTTGGAAACTCCTTCGGTTGACACGGAGATACTAAAACCGCCGCTAGCCATAAGGCAAAAATCCTTATTGGATTCAAATATGGAATATAAGCCTTTGTTTGCCAATAATGGGACAAGAATTTGTGCAGTATCGTGGTTACTCAAATTGCGAGGAGCACTAAAAGAAAACCATGTTTTGAAATCTTTACGTTGTTCCAGTTTCTCACGTTGACTTTCTAAATAAGAATAAGCTTTGGGGTAACTATTCGCTATTTCTTCTTCTGATTTCAAGGAGTAAGAATTACCAGAAATGGTATAGGGAAAAACGATTCTTTCGTCTGATTTTGGATGAAAGAGATATCTATTGAAGTCAGTTGCATATAAAGGAATTCGCAAGATATCTGATTCAATTTCAACTACTTTCCCAGCTTTGTTTTTATAGGTGTTTTCGCCTACCTTTTTGAGAATAAAAACATCATCGGCTCCACTGCTTGACCCTCTTGAAATCTCTGTTGGTAGATCAAGCAAGGATATAGCATTGCAGTTTAGTTTATCTGAAATTGATTTTGAAGCATCATTTGAAAGTGACCAAGGCTTTTCTGTGAAAACATCTGGGGTTAATTCTTTTATTGGAGAATCAAAAATATCGACTATTGAATGCGGATTTGGAGTAACCGAAAGAATCGAGATTTTGGGGTTTTGTTCTTTCTTTAGAAAAAGCAAACAAGTGTATGTGGTTGCGCCCTCAAAAACTTGAAACTCCTTGAAATCTACAACCTTATCTATAAATTGATTATCGGATAAAAGTTTGCGTAATCCAATTCCATAATCAACTTGCATGAACTTATTCGGCAAAATAAACCCCATCACACCGCCGGGCTTGAGTAGTTTCAATGCCTGCTCGACAAACAAAACATAAATGTCGTAATTTCCGGTTGCAGAAACAAAATTCTGGTTGAAATATTCCACTTCGCCCTTATCCAGTGTTTGGATGCGCACATACGGCGGGTTGCCAATCACAATATCGAAACCGCCCTCCTTCATCACATCGGCGAAACCCTGCGCCCAGGTTTCGGGATGCAGGCTGTCGCCGTTGTAGATATTGGTTAGCAGGGGCAGCTTCTCGCGGCTGTGCAGCGCGCGCAGCAGTAGATTCAAGCGCGCCACGTCCACCGCCTGCTTGTCCTTATCCACGCCGAAGATGCAGCCCAAGAGCACCTCCAACTGGCGGGCGCGGTCGCTGAAATCCATCTCGCCGCCATGCACCTGACCGCGCAGCGTAGCCACAAAGCGGTCGAGCGCGTCGAAGGCTTCGATCAGGAACGAGCCGGAGCCGCAGGCCATATCCAGCACGCGCGGCGGGCGCGAGGGGTTGTAGCCGTGTTCGTCGAGCCAGCGCCCCACGGTCTGCTTGACGATGTATTTGGTTACAAAAGTGGGGGTGTAATAAATGCCCTGGCTCTTGCGCTTGGCGCGTTTCTCTTCAGTGTGAGTCTCGCCCTCGGCCTCGGCCACCATCTGACCCAGGTATTGCTCGTATGCCGTGCCGAGCACATCCGCATCGATGGCGTTGAAGTTGTAGCGCACGAAGTCCTTTTCGTACAGGCCGCCGATCATGGCCTCCAGTGGCATTCGGTCGCAGTACAGTTCTTCGGAAAAATGACGCGCAAACAGTTCGGAGTTATAGGTCGCGTCGAACTCGCGGAAAAGCTCCGTCAGCTTTCCAGAAAGTCTGTCCAACTGGTGACGGTCCTCCAGCTCGCGCAGCATGGCTTGCAGCCGGTTGGGTTCCACTGCGCGGTCTTCGGTCGTGCGGATGAAGATGATGCGGTTGAGAATGCGCAGCACGGCTTCGTCGATCTGCGCGGGCGAGTACCCCAGGTTGTAGCCTTTCAGGTTTTTGTACAGGTCTGCGCGCCATACTTTCAAGTCGTCGAACAGGCTTTGGCTGACCGGCAGGCGCTTGATGCGCCTGCCGACTTTTTCAGCTTCGCGGTCCAGCCGCCCCGCGGCGGTCTCGGGGCGCGAAAGCCACCACAGGCGCTCGAAGTCCGTCAGGTAACTGCCCATGTCGAACTCGAAGAACTGCGCCCTGAACGGGTCGCTCTCGCGCCATTCGGCGTTGAAGACGCGCAGACCCTCGAAGTCCGAAAGCAGCGCCCAGGTCACCGATTTCGTCCAGGCGTAATCGATGGATTGCTTGACCCAGCGCGGGTCGTTCAGGTTTTCGGATGCTTTCTTGGTCTCCAGGAAAAAGCGCGGCACGCCGCCCAGCCGGAAGGAAAAGTCCACCCAGCCGCGCGAGACTTTCTCTTCGGGGCTGACTTCGTTGATGTTGCTGGTATCCCAGCCGAGCGCCGAGAAGAGCGGCAGGATGAAGCCCAGCCGGGTCTGCATCTCGTTCATGCCGCGGCGCTGCGCGGCGGGCATCGCCTTGAATTTGTGAACGAGGCTTTCGATTTGGGTGTAAGCGAGATCAGGTGTGCTCATGGGCCATCCCCGGTTGTAGGTGGTTTAATGGATATAGTACAAGCATACAGGAAAACCCGCTCCAGCGCAAGACGCAAACCAAAAGTCTTGGATGATGACGCTTCGTTCTCGTTTGGGCCGTTGCTGTTCAATGATTTGCCCCACATCCAACGCCCGTAGGGGCGGGTCTGCTTTGCCGAAGGCGCTTCTCTTCCCAACCGGGCGCAGGTGTGCGCGACAGCCTGCCCCTACGAAAGACCCGCCCCTGCCGCCATCCTTCCCGGCAACCACCTTGACAACAATGCACAACCCTTCCCCAAAAGTGACCGTCACCTTTCACTTCTGAAAACTTGACAACCCCGCCGCTTTGGTATAATCTCGAAAAAGACGAAACCACAGCCAATCGCCATACAATCATCACATTTCACCATACTTATCGCACAAATCAGCCTACTTCCTTCTTAAATCAGCTTACTTTCCGCACAAGTCAGCCTACTTCCTGCATAAATCAGCCTACTTCACGCACAAATCAGCCTACTCCCCGCACAAGTCAGCCTACTTTCCGCATAAGTCAGCCTACTTCTCGCACAAATCATCTTACTTTCTTCATCTTTCATCTTTCATCCTTCATCCTTCGTTGGGGCAGGGTCTCCCGACCCGTCCCCCCCATTCAACCCCATTTCACAAGGAGATTCCCCATGCCCAATACCCGCTCCACCATCTCAAAACAACTCGAAGCCGCCCGCATCGCCATCGCCAACAGCCAGGCTGACGCCGAAATCAAAGCCCTCGTCGCCGCCTACGGCTACGACGACGCCAAACTGGCCGAAGGCCAACAGCTCTACGATACCGCCAGCGCCGCCGTCAGCGCCCAGACAAACGCCGACGGCGCGCAAAAGGCCGCCACTGAAAACCTGCAGGCCGCCAAAGAACAAGCCACCAAAGCCTACCAGAAACTCGCCAAAGTGGCCCGCGCCATCACCAAGCCTTCCGAAGCCTCAAGCCTCGGCCTCGACGGAGCCATGCCCAAAGCCTCCGCCGACTTTCTCAAAGCCGCCGGCATCCTGTTCGACAACGCCGCCAACATCCCCGGCCTCTCCAAATACGGCTACGACGCCGCCAAACTAACCGCCGAACGCGCCGCGATCGACGCCTACGCCGTTGCCAGCAGCAACAAAGAAATTGCCAAAGGCGCCGCCCAACAAGCCAGCGCCGCCCAAGACGCCGCCCTGCTGGCCCTCAACCAATGGACCGCCCAATACATCAAAATCGCCCGCGTGGCCCTCAGCGACACCCAACTCTCCGAAAAGATCGGCGTCATGGCCCGCAACAGCAAAACCGCCGCCCAGCGCGCCGCCGCTGCCAAGAAACAGACACAGACCCCGCCCGCCGCATCGTCATAGGCCGAACCTTCGACCCTTTCAAACGCGCCGCGCGCCTTAAAGGTGTGTGGCGCGTTTCGTTTTTATCCACTTGCAATCGCCAGACTTAATTTGCTATACTCAAGGTGAGATTTGCGCGTTGGGACAGGGTCCCCCGACCCGTCCCACCCAGCCTTCGCCGCCGGATGACCGCAGGGATTTGCGGTCACAAGTGGCCCAAGGTTCACCCGTTCTATCAAAAGGAAAAAAACATGAAACGCATCCTGTCTGCCCTGTTACTGGCCGCCCTGTGCGCGGTCGCCCTGTCATCCACCATAGCAAAGGCCGACGTGGCCCCCCCGCAGCAGCCGCCCGGCTCCAACCCCGGCCCCGGCAACGAAACCACCCAGGTGCGCATGATGGCCGAAACCGTCACCATCGACGTCCTGACCGACGACCCGCCGCAGGCCCACGTCTCCGCCTTCTTCACCATGCGCAACCTGGGCAGCAGCGCCGAAAGCATGGCTGCGCGCTTCCCCATCGCGGCCAGCAACGGCTTCGACAAATTCCCTGAAATCAAAAACATCGGCATCAAAGTCAACGACAAGCCCACCCCCTTCGACCGCATCCAAGGCCCCGAGCCCCTCTACGGCTTCGAAAACCAGGACGTCCCCTGGGCCTCCTTCCCCGTCACCTTTCCGCCCGGCGACGACCTGCAGATCAAAGTCTCCTACGACCTGGACGGCACCGGCTACCCCCAGGAAACCTACACCAGCTTTTTCTACATCCTTGCCACCGGCGCCGGCTGGAACGGCACCATCGGCTCCGCCGACATCATCTTGCGCCTGCCCTACGAAGCCAACTCCCAGACCGTCATCCTGGGAGATGCGCAGCCTGCGCCCCAATTCAGCGGACGCGAAGCCCACTGGAAGTTCACCGACCTCGAACCCACCAAAAGCGACAACATGACGTTCGACATCGTCAAACCGGCCGTCTGGAAACAGGTGGTCATCGAACTTGAGAACACCACGAAAAACCCGCAGGATGGCGAAGCCTACGGCCGCCTGGGCAAAGCCTACAAACAGGCGCTTTTCGCCGCCCCCAAAGGCTTCCCGCGCACCGACCCCGGCGCTGCCATCCTTTACGGGTTGAGCAAAGACGCCTACGACAAGGCGACCACCCTCAAACCGCAGGACGGCCTGTGGCACGCCGGCTATGCCGACCTGCTGCTCGGCTATTATTCCTGGGCGCCGCCCTACCATGGCCAGGACAACCAGCCCTACACCGCAGACCTTGACCTGGGCCTGAAAGAACTCAACCTGGCCTGCCAGCTTGCGCCGCAAGACCCCAAAGTGCAAGACTTGATTGTCGAATATGGATCATCTTTTCCCAACTATGTTGTCAAAAAATCGGACGGCTCGCTGGACTTCCTCTCCCTGACCCAGACGCCCCCGATCGTGACGGAAGTCATCCCGACCGACACCCCCGTTTCCCCGGCTGACACATCCATCTCCCCGACCGATGTCCCCATCTCGACCCAAACGTCTGTCCCGGCAGCCCAGCCGGCCACCGAAACCCCGGCGGTCCCCGCAGCCGGGCCGACTTCAACGCCCAAGCGCTCCGCCCCGGTCTGCGGCGGCGCGGCGCTGGCCCTGCTGCCCCTGGCGCTGGTCGCCTGGAAATCCAGGAAAGGCCGCTCGAACCCTGGATGTTAGCCTCTTATGGCATGGGTGCGTTTCATTTGAGATGTCATGTTCGGCAACACCCCAAAGAATGAAAATTGGGGACGGAGTGTACGTCGGAATTTATTCCGACCTACGCTATTTTCATAACTGTTGAAACCTCCCGAAATGTAGCGTGTTGCGTGTTGCTTAGACCTTCAAAACGCAATACGCAATACGCAATACGGATTTGTCTCAACCCATTTGAATACATCCAAGGGAATTGCCATGCAAGAACAGGTTTTAACCTTTACCAATCCGGGCACGGGCCAGGTCTTCGGCCAGACGCCCGTGGCCACATCCGACGAAGTACGGCAGGCAGTGCAGGAAATGCGCCAGCGCTTCCCGGCCTGGAGCGGCAAAAGCATCCGGGAACGCATCCGCATCCTGCGCAAATTCCAGGCCCTGCTGATCGACCGGCAAGACGAGATCACCCAGGTCATCAACCAGGATTGCGGCAAAACCCGCCAGGACGCGATCCTCGAACTCTTCGTCACCATCTACAACCTGGACGAAACCTGCCGCAAAGCGCCCGGCTGGTTGAAGACCGAACATGTTTCGCCCGGCATCTATTTCTTCAAGAAATGCGCCATCGAACATCGCCCGCATGGCGTCACCGCCGTCATTGCGCCGTGGAATTACCCTTTTGCGCTCTCCCTGCCGCCCGTGTTTGCGGCGCTGATCGCGGGGAATACTGTGGTGCTCAAACCTTCCGAACTCACTGCCGCCACCGGAGAACTGATCCGAAGCCTGATCGAGAGCCTGCCAGATTTGGCCCCGTACGCGCGGGTGGTGCAGGGCGACGGGCGCACCGGCGCGGCCCTGATCGCCGCCGAACCCGATTACATCTTTATCACCGGCTCCACGCCTACCGGCAGGAAAGTCATGCAGGCCGCATCCGAGCGCCTGATCCCGGCGGCCTGCGAACTGGGCGGCAAGGATGCCATGATTGTCCTGGAAGACGCCGACCTGGACTCCGCCGCGCGCTGGGGCGCCTGGGGCGCCTATTTTAACGCCGGGCAGACCTGCATGTCTGTGGAACGCGTCTACGTGGTCGAACCCGTCTACGACGAATTCCTGCGTCTGGCGCTGCAATATACCGGCGAGTTCAAGACAGGCTACTCCAGCCAATACGAAAGCGATTTCACCGTCGGCCCGCTGACCGACCCGCGCCAGGCGGAGATTATCCAAAGTCATCTCGATGACGCGCTTGCCAAAGGCGCGCGACTGTTAACCGGTGGAAAGCGGGATGCCCAATTCTTCGATCCGATGGTGGTGGTGGACGTCGACCATTCCATGCTGCTGATGCAAGAGGAGAGTTTTGGGCCGTTCCTGCCGATCATGAAAGTCAGGGACGAAGCCGAGGCCATCCGTCTGGCGAACGACAACGCCTTTGGCCTGGGCGCTTCGGTCTGGGGCCGGGACGTGGCCCACGCCCTGGAAGTTGCCAGAAAAATCGAAGCCGCATCTATCATCATCAACGACAGCATTGCCCAGTTTGGAATGCCGATGATGCCTTTTGGCGGAGTCAAAGGGTCCGGCTTTGGGCGCACGCATGGACGGGAAGGCTTGACCCAATTTACGCGGCCGTACAGTTACGTGGCCGGCAACCCGCCGCTGGCATGGGACATTGCCACCATCCTGCGCAAGCCGGGCAACTACCATACCGGCGCAGCCCTGACCGGCTTGCTTTTCGGCAGGACCTGGGCACAGCGCATCAAAGCCTTCAAGCAGCTTTTCAATCGACCTTAAAGAGTAGCCCTCCCGTTTCTGACAGGATTCATCCACAGACATCGTGCCCGTAGGGTATTACACAGATTACGCAGATTCTGCTTTTAAAAATCTGTGGCATCTGCGTAATCTGTGGATGGATTTTGCTCCTTCCCGTCAAAAACGGCAGAGCCGGGATGGTTCAATGCAAGCTCCGGCGTAACTGAAAATCATTGCCCCTATTTTGGAAGCAGGCAACAAAGTTGTAATATAATTGCAATGGTCGAGTTAACTTATACGCCATACTTAAGATAATCGCCGGATGGTTTTATCGGTTTGAGCCGCCATCCCAAACACTCCACATCGTCATTCCACAAGATGTGGAGCGTGTTTTATATATAATGAATGCACAGGCTGTCTGGGAATCAGTGCGGCATATCCCAACCCGTAGGTCGGGTCTGCGTTGCGTCCCGACC
>JBARBA010000105.1:0-3043 GCA_049792555.1 Anaerolineales bacterium | reverse complement strand
ATCATCTCAATCATCGTGACTGCTCAGGCTCTTGCCTGTTATGGCTCAAATAGAACGCGGATAACGCTGATGTTGCGGATTCACGCGGATTTCTTAAGGTTTTATCCGCGAAAATCAGATCAATCCGTCAAATCTGTGATATATCTTTGATGCGTTCAAGGGTTTATGACGAACACGGAAATGAGTTAGAGGCTGAACTGGTAGAGGTAGGTCTGCCAACGGACTATGACTATTGGGTTTTGGATAAAATCGGAACAGTTATTATTCAACTTTCTCCTGATGAGCAAGCAGAACAATATTGGCTTCCTTTATTAAGTTTAGGACCAAGAGCGCACTATTGGGTCGAAAGATTTCTCTCTAATTGGTTCATCAACGTTAAATCACCTGCTCCCCGTGAGCAATTTATTTATCATTGGCAATGGATGTTTGATTTTTGTTTGTCATCCAAAGTATGGACAAACTTGGAAGGACGGCGTTCATATCACCTTCCCGAAATGTGGTCGCGTTTAATCGGTCTATCTAATTTTGGAACAAGCTTCTGGGTAGATGAAGATAGAGAAACTATTCAAGCAATGAGTGAATATTTTGTGCAGGCTGCGCCACATATCCTGTATCATAGTGATGAAGCGGTTCGCTTAATATCCTGGTTGAGCAAATCTTCTGCTTCTTCTATCCGTGTCAAGATATTGTTACCGCTTGGTTCAGAAATCAATGGCATGTCAGAACGCTGGTGGGAAAACCCGCGATTAATTACTGAGATTGCGCGCTATTTGAACATTATTTGGGATGAAAATCGTAGCGAACTTAATTCAAATTCCGAGTTTCGCCGACATTTTGATCAGTTATTACACTTGATATCTAACAAGCATGAACCGCTTGCTCTTGAACTTCAAGAGCGTATTTCATCGCATTGAATGGTGTTGTCAATGTTGGCAACCTTACAACAAAAATTCCTTCAACGACGCTCCGTACTGTCAATACAAGCGTAAATATTCTTAATATTTTTCATAATATTATGAACATTGTATATAGGATTGATAATACATCGCTGCATATTTGTAATATTATCCATCGTATTGTCAATATTTTCAATCGTATTATCGATACGAGTAGCCGTATTGATAATGTTGCGCAAAGAATCATCGCTTGCAGCCTTGAAAGAAAAAGACGAACCGAAAGGCGCGTCTTTTCGACCGGGGGAACCCCGATCCATCATTCGAAGGTATTATAAATTCAGGGAGGGCGGGTTGTCAAATTTGTTGGGTGGGGGTTTTTCGGGCTGCGCGGGGAAAAAGCATCTTGAAAACCCCCGCCGAATTTGCTACAATACTTGAAACGGGGAAATCCGTCCCCCGAAAACCAGTTCCCAGGAGCAAAAATGGCAAACACCCAGAACACCCGTATCCAGCCGCAAGTGCTCAAAGCCGATGAGGACGCCTTGCTGGCAGTCAAAGCGATGGGCGATTACAAGCCCGCCAACCCCGCCTACAGCCTCGAAGCATTGACCAATCTCCACAATGAAATGCAGGCGGCGCAGGAAGAAGAACTCAACGTCCAAAACGCCCTGGCCGCCGCGCGCGATAAGACCGTCTCGAAGCAATGGGCTTATCACAATGCGGTTTTGGGCCTCAAAGACCAGGTCGTGGCTCAATATGGGTCGAGTTCCGACCAGGTGGCATCGATGGGGTTGAAGAAAAAGTCCGAGCGCAAAGCGCCCGTCCGCAAGGCAAAGGCGGCGTAGCGGTAATTGCGATTGATGCAGGCTGATTTCAAAAGAAGGACGCGGGTGAGCGCTTGCCACACCCGCGTCTTTCTTGGTATATGCGGTATCCCATTGGGCAAAAAGTCGCTATAATAGCCACTCCAATCCCATTGCATGGGGTTCTACCAGGAACACCCATACCATCAGAGACTTCCGAAGTCTCAACCCCTTACAGGGGCAAGCGACTGCGGAAGTCTTTGGTCTGTTGGCTACGCAACCATGAATCTCTCCACCTCACCGAAAACCTTCTGGCAAACAACCTTTGTCTTTACCTTTATCGTCAACCTGGTCATTTTGATCTGGTCGATTTCGCGTTGGGTGGAATTGAAGGTGGTGCTGTGGCGTTCGGTTTGGGCCGCGCCGCTGGTCTTGTACCTGGCGATTTTGCTGGGCTGCATATTTCTATTCAAGCGGATTCAAAAGGGCGGGGCCGACAGGCTGATCGCCGCTTTGGAGTTGTCCCGTTTCGACAGCGCTTTCGGACGGGGCGCAGCCGCAGCCCTTTTTGTCACGATCCTGTGGGCCATTCCCTGGCTGAAATTTACCTTCCACGTGGGGGAAGTGCTGAAAAAATCGACGCAGGACCCGGTGCTGACAACGATCGTTTTCTACTGGGTGGTCTGGTGGCTGGTTCTGCTGGCGGCTGCGGCGCTGAAAGTGGCGTTCAGGACCTCCTGGCCCGGCGGATTTGCCGCTGCGCTGGTGCTGCTGGGCATTGCTTACGAGCTTTTCATCCGCGCCCAGGCCATCTCGACCTATCCGTTTTCGTTGGGCTATTCGGAGTCGAGCCGCTTTTATTACGGCTCGCTCTTCTTCGCGCAGTCCATCTATGGGATGCCGGTTCCGCTCTCGGCGCTGCACCCCAGCCGCTATTTTTTGCAATCGCTGCCGTTTTTGTTTCCCGGCTCCGGGCTGGTTGCCAGCCGCATCTGGCAGGTCTTGCTATGGGTCGGGCTGACCGGCGCTGCGGCGTTAACGCTGGCGTGGCGAGCATTGCCTGGGGAAGAAAACCAGAATCCACGAAGTACACGAAGTTCACGAAGTAAACAAAGCTTTATTTTTTTTCTTCGTGAACTTCGTGCCCTTAGTGGAAAAGATGGTTTACGCCTATTGGTTGCGGGGTGGTTGTTTTTGTTTTTGTTGCGCGTGGGGGTTTATTACCATCTTGAAATCATGGTCATCGTCCCGCTGCTGTTTGTATCGGCCAAACATCCCTGGCGTTCGCTGGCGGCGGTGGTCTTCGCGTCCGCCTGGGCGGGCGTCAGCCGGGTGAACTGGTTC
>JBARBA010000104.1:0-5282 GCA_049792555.1 Anaerolineales bacterium | reverse complement strand
CCTATCGGTAAGTAACATTTCACTTGATGCAACGTTGCTTCCCAAAGTAACATTTACCGTGATGCAATTCGCGTTATACGGCCCATAAGCTATTGCATTTATAATCATCAACCGTATCATCTCAATAACCGGTGGTTGAGTAGGCGGCGGTGCTATCCCGCCGCCGTACCGAAACCACCACATAACAAAATTTCCCCCCGAATATTGAGAAGATGCCATCAACCGGATAAAAGTAATCGAATGAAAGACATCCTCATCAAATGGTTCATGTCCATCAACACGCTGCTCATCCGTCTCAGTCGTGGGCGACTTGGAAGCAAGCTCGGCGCGCAAACGATCCTGATCCTGCACACAATAGGACGCAAATCAGGGCAGGAGCGCGCCATCCCAATTGCATATTTCGATTACGAAGGCAAGTATCTGATCGTGGCGTCGAATTGGGGAAAAGACAAGAATGCCGATTGGTACCTGAATTTGAAGAAAACCCCACAGGCCAGGTTAGAGATCAATGGTAAGGTCGTCTCGGCGGCGGCGCGAGAAGCGCAAGGCGATGAATATAATCGCTTGTGGAAGTTCGTCACCGAACGCCATCCGCCATACCTGAATTACCAGAAGATGACGACGCGCCATATCCCGCTCATGGTGTTTGAGCAAGTTAATTAAAAATCAGTGGCGGTCGTGCGCCCCAAGACCGGCTCCAATCGGACAGCCGCTCCGCAGGGAGTGAGCCAAACCGTCGGCGGCTTCTTTCAAAATCCAGCCCCATCGGGGCCTCGAGAAACCACCGCATCAAGGCCATTGCCCAGGTCCGTTAATGAGCGCGTGGGCGTGGGCGTCGCCGTCACAGAATGCGTGGCGACGGCGTTCGGCGTCCGGGCAATCAACGGCACAAAAGGGGCCACTGCGCTGGGATGGCTAAACCTGGGGATAGGGGTATCAACCACTGGATTATGCGTGGTCTGCCAAACCCACAGGCCGCCGCACAACACCAGAACCAGCAAAATAGCCAGGATGATGAGCGGGTTTCCAGCTTTGAGTTCTTCGTAGACTTTTTGCAGGGCTGTCGATGGGTTGTTGTCCATATTCACTCCGTTGAATTTTCCCGTTCCGCCGTTTTGGGGTTTAGCCGAGGCGCTATTTACTCAATACGCTAAACCACTCTGCAAAGGCCGTTTCAGGAGGCCATGAATAGGCGTGGGTGTAGGCGTGGGCGTTGCGGTTGCGACGGACGGGGTGGCGCTGGCCCGCGCCGGGGGAGCGCTCAGTGCGCGGGCGGTTAGCTCCTCAAACGGCGACCTGGCGCTGGAGTGCTGAGGAACAACCATAGGCGTACGGACGACAACAACCTGGTTATGGCTGATCTGCCATAACCACCAGCCGCTTACAGCCCCTACGACAACCAGCAATATGACCACGCCGGTCAGAATCCGTCTCCACACAGGAATAAGTTTTTCCCAATATGCATCATCGGAATCATCGTCCATATTTTCTCCGTGCTACGTTTTCGTGATTTACTGACTATACAACATTTTTGGCATTCCGGCAACTTCTCCCATTCTCCTTGCGGTCGATCTGGTTTACCGCGTATTCCCAACACCTTCTGAACGCTCCGCCAAAAACGCCAGCAGGGCTGCGTTGAATTCTTCGAAACGATCAACGCTGACGGCGTGCCCCGCGCCCGCAATGACCACCTGTCGCGCGCCGGGGATGCCCTGCGCCAGCGCCCTTTGCGCTGAGGGCGAAACCGTGCCATCGTCCGCGCCGGTAATGACCAGCGTGGGCGCTTGGATCTGCGCCAGCCGCCTGCGCGAGTCGAACAACCCCAGCGCGCGCATCGCAGCGCGGTAGGCGCGCGGGTCGGCCTGCGTGATCTGTTCGATCAGCATCCGCCGCAGCGCTTCCTGCTCGGGGCGCGGGAAAAGCCGGCCGGCCACAAAGCGCGCCTGGGCCGGGATGCCCTTGAACGAGACCAGCAGGGCGCGGCGCAGGAAATATATCCAGCCCGCCGCGCTCTCAGGACACAGCGCGGCAAACGTACTTGCCAACACCAGCTTTTTGACGCGCTGCGGCTTGTCCAGCGCAAGCTGTTGGGCGAGCACCCCACCCATCGAAAGGCCCACCACGTCGACGGGGCCGGTCGCCGCATCGTCGAGCAGCCCGGCCAAAGCGGCGGCGACGCGCTTCAGGCTCCAGCCGCGCCCGTCGTAACGGGACGCGCCAAAGCCGGGAACGTCTGGAGCCAGGGGGCGGAACCCGGCCTCGATCAACGCCGGAAACTGCAAGGTCCAGGAAGATGCGTCCGCGCCCAGCCCGTGCAGCAGGAGAACGCCGGGGGAACCGGATGGGTTCGGGTCGAGAAAATGCAGCATGGTCATATTAAAATATTATGCCACAGAAACCGCAGGTTTGAATCCGCGATCTCTGTGGCACAAGCGGTCATCAATCCATTCTCAAGCGTCGTGGCCAAACAAAATGGCCCCGACGACGCGCCGGATGCGCAAGTAAATCGAGCGCAGGCGGGCCAGTGGTTTGTACCACTCAGTATGACGGATGCGCCGATCTGCCACCAGCGGTGTGCCCGTCCATTGGACGGCCAGCGCGCCCCAGGTCAGACCGCCGCCAAAACCCACAAAAACGACTTTGTCCCCCGCCTTCAAACGCCCGGCCTGAACGGCTTCGACCGTTGCAATCGGGATCGATGCGGCGGATGTGTTGCCATAGCGGTCGACGTTGATCATGAATTTCTCGATCGGCAGTTTCAAGCTGCGCGCAGCCGAATCGATAATGCGAAGATTGGCCTGGTGCGGGATGATCAGATTCAAGTCTTCGATCTTCCAGCCCGAGGCTTTTAAGACTTCATGCGTCGCCTGGACGAAGACGCGCGAGGCAAAACGGAAGACTTCCTTGCCGTTCATTTGGACGTAGTGCATCCCGGCATGGACGGTCAATTCGCTGGCCGGGTGAACACTGCCGCCGCCGGGGATGGAAAGCATGTCTGCGCCGGAGCCATCGGAATGCAACACCGCGCCCATCACACCGTTAGGGATTTCGCTGGCCTGCAAGACAAATGCCCCGGCCCCATCGCCAAACAGGATGCAGGTGCTGCGGTCTTTCCAGTTAAGATAACGCGAGAATGTTTCTGCGCCGATCACCAAAACATTTTTCATGGAGCCGCTGCGGATAACCTGTGCGCCCATATTCAGGGCATAAATAAACCCGGTGCAGGCCGCCAGCAAATCAAATGCGCCCGCTTTGGTGGCGCCCAACTGGTCTTGAATAATACAGGCCGTGGTTGGGAATATATAATCGGGTGTGGAGGTGGCGCAAATAATCAGGTCGAGGTCTGCGGGAGCCAGGTTGGCAACTTTCAAGGCTGCAAGCGCAGCTTCAAGCCCCAGAGAAGATGTGTGCTGGCCTTCGGCAGCGATACGCCGCTCGCGGATGCCGCTACGTTCGCGGATCCACTGGTCGCTGGTATCGACCATCTTGCTCAGGTCGTCGTTGGTTAACACCTTCTTGGGAACAGCCATGCCCCAGCCGGTGATATGTGCGTATGGCATATTCTCTCCTGACCTTTGTCGCGCAATGCGCGCAAAGGATGGACCTTATTCCACAAATCGACTGATGATTATGCTGGCGTTGTGGCCCCCAAAGCCAAACGAATTGGACATAATGTGGTCTGGGTGAGCCTTGCGGGCTATATTTGGCACGTAATCCAGGTCGCATTCAGGGTCAGGCGTTTCGTAGTTGATGGTTGGCGGCAAAATATCATGCTGCAAAACTTGTACGCACAGAACAGCCTCGATCGCTCCTGAAGCGCCCAGAAGATGCCCGGTCATCGATTTGGTGGATGAAACCGGGACTCTGTAAGCCTGCTCGCCAAAGACGGTTTTGATCGCCGCTGTTTCGGATTTGTCGTTCAAAGTGGTGGATGTGCCATGCGCATTGATGTAGCCGATATCCTTGGGGGTCAAACCGGCATCATCGAGCGCAATTTTCATGCACAGCGCCGCGCCCGCGCCATTTTCAGCCGGGGCCGAGATATGATAGGCATCGTCTGTGTTGCCGTAACCGGTGACTTCGCCCAAAATTTTTGCGCCGCGAGCATTGGCGTGTTCAAGCGATTCCAACACCAAAATCCCGGCGCCTTCGCCCATGACGAAACCATCCCGGTGTTTGTCAAACGGGCGCGAGGCTTTTGTGGGGTCACCGGCGTAGGTTGATAAGGCTGTCATCACGTTAAGACCCGCCATGGCGATTCCAACGATCGACGCCTCGGCGCCGCCGGCCAGCATAATATCTGCCGCGCCGCGCCGAATGACCTCGGCTGCTTCACCAACCACATTGGAACCACTGGCGCAGGCCGTAACATAGGCCGCGTTCGGCCCGCGCACACCCAGGCGGATGGCAACAGACCCGGCAGCGTTATCGGCAATCATCATCGGCACCAGGAATGGGCTGACCCGATCGGGGCCTTTTTGGATATAGGCCAGTGTTTGCTCATAAATCGTCCCAATGCCGCCGATGCCGGTGCCAATCAAGACGCCGATGCGGTCGCGGTTGCTGTCGTCAATTGTCAGGTTCGCATCTGTGACAGCTTCCAGAGTGGTCGCAACTGCCAATTGCGTAAAGCGATCCATACGGCGAACTTCTTTCCCGCCCAACACAGCCGCTCCATCAAAACCTTTGACTTCGCAGGCAAAACGGGTCTTGTGATTACTCGCATCAAAGTGTGTAATCGGCCCCGCGCCGGATTTTCCCGCAATGATTGCGCTCCAGGTATCCGACACATTATTACCAACCGGGCTGATACACCCCAACCCGGTGACGACGACTCGTTTACGCATGTTTCTCTCTCCTGTAAGAATTTTAGGGGCGGTTTTTACCCTCCCTGGGTGGTTCTCCAGATAATAACACGCATCGTTAAAAAGGGATGCGATGGTTATCTTTCCCTGATAACCTTGAGAAGCGCCATCGCCTGCTGGATATGAGTCCGGTCATGCTCGGCCATGAAACAGACCAACTCTTGCAGGTCCGTCGGGCCGAATATCGTATGCCGGGCGCGGCGCTGCCAATCTGCTGCCGAGAGGCTCTTTAGTTTTTCGACCAGTTTCATGCGCGCGACGACAAAGTCGCGGAACACAGCCGGGCCATCTTGTTCAATATAACGGCGTTCCATGGCCCAGGGATCGGTATCTTGTCCGGCAATGAAGGCGTTCTCGGCAGCCGTCAACATTTCGAGGCGGGGCAGGTTGACCTCGACATCCATATCACGCAGGTGG
>JBARBA010000103.1:0-11553 GCA_049792555.1 Anaerolineales bacterium | reverse complement strand
TTCCTTTTCTGACAACTTTACAACTTGTGCTTTTGGCGTTGGCATGGCTTCTCTTCTCTTTTCTCGTTTTTCTAATCCTACCCCACTTTTACCAAACTCACCATTCGTTTATGCCCAGGTGTACTAGCGCATCTCCTGCTTTACCGTATGGTACAAACTCTCGGCCTTGATCTCGTTCAAAGCAAAACACGGCCCTTCGAGGTGCTCGGCCAGTTTTTGGGCCAGGCCCTGGTCGAAGGCGGCGTGCTCCATGTTAATCACCAGCGACCTGACCTTGTCCACGGCGATCATATCGGCAAAATGATAGGCTTCTTCGTTGGGCGGCATCGAGCCAATCGAGACGTTCCCCGCGCCGTCGGTCAGCACAATCAACAGCGGTTCCACATCGGGGTGGATCTGCTTTTCACGGCGCAGCACATCCACCGCCATCAGCAGCCCGGCCGATAACGGCGTTTTCCCGCCCACAGGGATTTCAACGAGCGCCCTCTGGGCCAGTTGGACGCTGTTTGTCGGCGGCAGGATCAGGCTGGCGCGGTCCTTCTGGAACACGATCAGGCCCACGCGGTCACGCCGCTGGTAGGCGTCCGCCAACAGCGAGAGAATCGCCCCCTTGGTCGCGTTCATGCGTTCGGCCACCGCCATCGACCAGGATGCGTCCACCAGGAACAGCACCAGGTTGGCCGTGCGTTTGACGCGCACCTTGCGCTGCAAATCCTGCTTTTCAATGGCGAAGGCCACCCGCTTGCGCTGCTCACCGCGACGTTGTTGGAAGGGCGCGGCGGCGCGGATGGTGGCGTCGAAGGCAATGTCGGTGCTGCCATTGGCCGGGCGCGCCATGATGTAACGTCCGCGTTTGCGGTCGGTGCGCGTGCGCGAGCGACGACCGGCGTTCTTGCGGGTCAGTTTATCGAGCGGCGTGTCGAGCTTGCGCGGCATAAACGTTTCGCCCGCCTTGACTTTTTGTCCGCCATCCCACCAATTGGCATCGGTGTTGGCGAACACGTCCTGGCGGGCGGGTTCTGTGATCGGCAACTGGCTGTTGTCGTCAGGCTGATCTTCTACAATCGAGTTTTTTTTTCCTTGCCGGCGTCCTGCTGCTCGCTTTGCTCGGCATCAGTCTCCTCCGGCTCGCCCTCGCTGGGCTGGCCGACGAGGTTCTCGATGCGTTCCTGGAGCTGTTGGGCGGTCATCTCGGCCTGGTGGAACGGCCCGCGCTTGATGCGGTGCGGCAGCGCCAACTCGGCGGCCAGGGCAATATCGTGGTCGCTGATGGCGGTGCGGCCTTCGAAGGCGGCCTGGGCGCGGGCGGCTTTCAAGATAACGAGATCGGCGCGGTGACCATCGACGTTAAGCGAGGAAGTCAGCGCGGCAATCGAGAGCAGGTCGCGTTTGGTGTGGGTGACTTTCGCCACCAGCTTGCGGCCCTGCTCGATCTGATGCGAGAGTTCTTCTTCTCTGCCGAGGAACTCACGGCGGAAGGCATCCGGGTCTGCTTCAAAGGCGATGTTGCGCTCCATGATCAGCACCCGGTCACGGGCGTCACGAATACCGACGATTTCCACCGCAAAAGCGAAGCGGTCGAGCAACTGCGGGCGCAGGTCGCCTTCTTCGGGGTTCATTGTGCCGACCAGGATAAAGCGCGCCGGGTGGCTGAACGAAATGCCTTCGCGCTCGACGATGTTCATGCCCATGGCAGCCGAGTCGAGCAGCAGGTCGACGACGTGGTCGTCGAGCAGGTTGACTTCGTCGATGTAGAGCAGGCCGCGGTTGGCGTTGGCCAGCACGCCCGGCTCGAAGTGGCGTTCGCCTTTCTGGATGGCCTGCTCAATATCCAACGTGCCCACCACGCGGTCTTCGGTGGCCGAGACGGGCAGGTTAACAAAAGACGTGGTCTTCGATTCGGAAGGCAAGTCCTTGATCGTCACAGCCCTTTCGCGGCATTCGGTACACCAGGTGTTGGGATTTTCAGGGTCGCAGCCAAAGCGGCAACCCTGGACGACATTGACTTTGGGGAGCAAAGCCGCCAAAGCGCGCGCGGCAGTGGATTTGGCGGTGCCGCGCTCGCCGCGGATCAGGACGCCGCCGATGCGGGGTTCAACAGCGTTCAAAATCAGGGCGCGCTTCATGCGTTCCTGGCCGACGATTGCAGTAAAGGGGTAAATTGCTGGCATAGTGTTTATTTTTCCTCGCGCCGAATTATACTGTGTTTGTGGCGAGTATAATCGAAATCAAACCGATCTCCAATTGAGACGCAGGCGACTGCCGCTTGTGAATAATTGCACAAAACGAATTTTTATGGTACATTATTGAGACTTCAAATTTCACCTGCGAGAGGCATTTCATGAATACTGAAAAAGTCCCTGATATCATCGTCAGCCGGTTGCCGGTCTACCTGCGGGCGCTCCAACGGATGGCAGATAACGGCGCCAGCACCACATCGTCGCAGGAATTGGGCGAAAAAGTGGGAATTTCGGCAGCGCAAATCCGCAAAGACTTGTCACAGTTTGGCGAATTTGGAAAACAAGGCACGGGTTACAGCATTCCATTTTTGATCGAGCGTCTGCGCCAGATTTTGAATGTAGACCACAGTTGGGATGTGGTCGTGGTCGGCATGGGTGAACTGGGACGGGCCATTGTCCGTTACCAGGGGTTTGCAAACCGCGGTTTCCATGTGCAGATGTGCTTCGACAACGAGCAGGCCAAGATTGGGCAAAAGATCGGCGAACTCACCGTGCGCGATATAAAAGATATCGTCAAAGACACCAAAGCTGCCGGCATCAAAGTCGCCATGCTGTGCGTTCCGGCAGCGGCGGCCCAGGAAGTGACCAACCAGTTGCTCGAAGCCGGTGTGCAAGGGATTCTGAACTATGCGCCGGTCAGTCTGGTGGTGCCTGCAAGAGTGAAGGTTCAATATATCGATCCGGCGATTGGTTTGCAGCGCATTACGTATTACCTGTAAAACCAGGCAGCCAAAAGACAAAACAAAAGCGGTTGCCTTGTGAATTGCCCCCCGGAAAGCGAGGCTTTCCAGGATTTAGCGTGGCGACCCGCCAGATGGTGGTCTATCACCCCGTAAAACAGCGGGGCAAGCAGGAAAATCCCGGAGAGTCAGGATTTTTGACATGGCGCAAATACTCTTCCTTCAAGAATAATGCTGCATTCCTTTTGTTTCTGACATAAAAGCGCCTCCAGTGAAATTATCACAGGAGGCGCTTTCTTTTTTTGTCTCGCTTCCGGGGCAATTCATCAACCCGGAGACCTTCTCTTTTCAGGCCAACTGCGCGATTTCTTTCTCAACCGCTTGCAACTGCGTAATTTCCCCTTGAATGTTTTGCAGGATTTTGGGCACTTCCTGCCGCATTTGATCGACGCCCATCACTTGCAGGCGCATAATGTCAGACAGCAGGCCATCCATGAAGGTGGTCACGCTGGCAAGCTCGGCCTGGATGCGGTCCAATACCCCGGCAACGCTTTTGGTCTTCTGGATCTGATCGTCCAGGGCGCGGACGGCGTCTTCTTTTTGCTTTTTAACGGCCGGGTCCATGTCTTTGTCGATGGAGAGCACCAACAAGGCGCGCTGGCCATCCAGGTCGGCGGCTTTGGTTTTGGCCACCTGCACGTAATTCTCCGGGATGGTCATCTTCTGGCAGACGGCATAGATTTCGTCCACCAGGCTTTCGACTTCGTTCTGGACAGGCTCCAGCGTGCGGCGGGTGTCCCCGGCTGCGCTGAGCAGCGAGTTGAAGATGCGCATCTGCGCCTTGACGGCTTTGGAGTAGGGGTCCTGGAAGCGCGGCGAGAGCGTGCCCAGGCGCGCCTCCATGTTGTAGTTGATGCGGATGGATTTGTCGTTGGCGATGACCGCCACCATGACGGCCCAGATGACCAGTCCAATTGGGAAGAGCCACCAGGCGGCGATCAAACCGACCAGTCCCGAAAAGACCAGCATGAACACGTTGAGCGGGTTAAGCAGTGCAGTTGTCAGAGGAGAACGCATAGTGAAATCTGTATGGTTGAATGGTCATTCAAAAAACCTTAAAGGTCTTACCGAACGGAATACGCAATACGATTTTTTAACTTATTTGCGAAGTAATTGCGCCCTTCGGTTGAAACACACCCAAAAGATTAGAAGTAGCTGCTGATGATTTCCAAAAGGTTCTGGATATTTTTTGGATCTCCAGATTGGACTTTGGTGGAAGAGGCCTGCGCAATACTGTTCAGCGAGGCAATGTCGGCGTCGCTACCGTAGGCCACCGGGATGACCAGGATCGGGTTGCGGCCTGAGCGCGCAGCATTGATCTTGGCCAGTACGTCGTTCAGGGTGGCTGTACTGTTGGTATCCTGCCCGTCGCTGAGCAACACAATGGCGCGGATGCGGTCGCCGCCGTTCGCGGGTTCGGTGGCCTGGAGCGAATCGATGCTGGCGATCAGCGCATCATATAACGATGTGGAGCCGCCGGCTTTCATACTGGTGATATGCTGGTTGATCTGGCCCTTGACGTCCTCCACCAGTCCCAAGGGGGTCACGATCTGCGGCTGGTCGCTGAAAAGCATCAGGCCAATCCGGTTCTGTGTAGGCATCTTGTCCATAAATGCGATGGCTGCGGCGCGCGCCTGGTCGATCTTATCGCCTTCCATTGACCCGGACGTGTCGATCATCATCAAGATATCGCCCTGTTTCTTGACGTACTGCCAACTGGTTTGCACGGCGGCGATCACGTCGGCATCGGGGGAGGTCAGGATGTTGGTGGGCTGGTTCGGGTCGACGCCCAACTCCGGGGTAATGGGATAGCCAATCGGCACCTTGGGGTTGACCGGGCGGAAGCCGTTTTCCAACACTTTGCGCTGCACCGCTTCACTGAGAATGTATTGGGTAAAGACTTTGGCGGCGGTGCGCTGTTCGGGGGTGACCCAATCGGCGTTGGGGATGCCGAAGGGATGCTCGTGCCAGAATGTGCCTTCCTTGGGGTAGAGCGCCACCAGTTTTTCGGGCGGTTTGTACTGGGTCTTGCCCTGGTTGATGTATATCAGGTCGTTTTCTTCGAGCGCCACAAAGTCCAGGTAACTGGGGCCTTGGGCAATGTATTCTTTGAATTCGGTGGTGCGCGATGAGTAGTGTTTGATGAGCGACTCGATATTGCGCACACCTTGCTGCACGGCCGGGTCGCGCACCGTTTTTAGATCCAGCTTGCGCAAGTCGGTCTGGCTGGCATTATAACGCGCGCTGGCATAGAACTCGGCAATCAGGGTCGAGAGCGCAGTGGAACTGACGTACGGGTCGGTGTGGCCGTAATAGACGGTGGTGCGGTCGCCGGCGATGCCGTAATCGGCCCAACCGTTGGGCGAAGCCATGACTGCCAGGAGTTCTTCCCAGCCGACGGGCTTCCCGCCGTTCTTTTTCTGAATGGCATCCAGGCGGCTTTGCCAGATGGCCATGACCACCGGGGCCAGGGCCGTCGAGGGGCTGTCGGCCAGGTCGAAGACCTGGCGGCCGGTCTGAAAGTTGACCAGCGCCAGCCAGTCGCTGACCGACGGCTCGAAAATGGTCGGCTTGGACACGTTGGAATTATTGGGCGCGATCAGCGCGTTGATGATGCCCTGTTCCACCGTGCCGGACGAAGCGGATTGGCCGGTGACCCAGACCGGCTTTTCGTCTTTGCCGAGCGGCTGGTTGGTGACGGGGTTGATGCCTTTGACGTAACTGTCGTTGAAAGCCGTCATGGCATCTTTCATATATGCGTCGCTTTCAGGCGCGTACAGGATGCTGATCTCGATGGCGTTGACCGGTTTGCCGCCTCCAAGCGGCGCGAGGGAAGTGCTACAACTTACGCTTGCAATGAGAAAAACGATCATCATCAAATTGAAGCTAAAGCGTTTCATCGGATTCTCCTTTATTGCCAACAGAATTGCAGGGCGCGGATCATCGATTCGTCCATGGCGGGCAGTTGCCCGGCCAATTGCGCGTCCGCCGGTTGCAGGCCGTAGGCTGCCAGTTTGCTTTGCGCGCTGCTCCCAAGCAAGAAATTCCTGAATTTTACAGCCGCGTCTTTATGGGTTTGGATTTCGTCGGGTTGCAGGTTTTGCCAGGCGGAACGAACGTAGTATGGATAATTGAAGGCCACGTTGGATGCCGGCGGTTGCGTGATGAATACGTCCTGCGCCAACTGGCTCCAATCGCTGTTCAGGATCAACCCCGCGTTGGCCTGCGGCGGGCGCGTGGCGAGTTGGTCGCGCGGACTGCGGCTGCGATTGGGAGCGGCTTGCAGCAGGGTCGTCAGCCATTTGCGGAAGGCCGGGTCGTTGACCTGCGCCTCGGTTGGATTGCCGGTATTGTGATATTCGGCGGCGGCGGTCCAGCAGGCGGCCATGCCGACAATGCTATTGGCGGGCGGCATGGCGATCTTGAACGACGGGTTGCTGCCGGCGGCCTGGGCCACCGTCTTCCAGCTCAGACTGCCCGAAAGCGCAGGCTGCGCTTTGACCGCGACCCATAGGAAGGTGTCCTGCGCGATGGAGTTCCCCTGCTTTTCGTATGGGATGCTGGCGGCGGCCGCGCGCGCGAAATCCGATTCGGCGATCCAGACGTCCGCTTGGCCCGTCAGCGTGTTCAGTTGGACGTTGGCATCCGCGCCGTTGAGTTGGGTCACTTCGACCTTGATAAACGGGTTCTGTGCGGTGAATTCGTCGACGTTGTCTTTGACCCACCCTTCCAGCGCGGCGGGCGCCGCCACCGAAAGCGTGACGGGCGTGCTGGCCTCGCTCGGCAGGAAAACGTTGGGAAACAGGAGATCGCGCAGCGGGGCATAAGCCATACTGCGGAACGTCGGCCAGATCAGCGCGGCAACGCCAACGGCCAACGTCACGAATACATAAAATCCAAATAGAATGCGGTTGAGGAAGGGGGTGTTTGTCATACTGGGTTTGATTATATAGCAATTCTTTTGATGAGACGAAGGCTTTGGTAGGTATTACGGAATTTGGGCGCAAATGTCGCAGGCATTATGCTCTATCCACAGATTACGCAGATTTTCGCAGACGAATCAAAAACCTGTGGCATCTGCGTAATCTGCGGATAAAGATTTACTCATTGCACCAGATCGTCACAATCTCGTGCGCTTTCACCGGAAAAGATACATCGCCGCTCTCTTTTTCCGGCTGCAAATCGACGATTTTTTGCTCCGCCAGGTTGACCCACGCTATGTGCTCGAACCGTTTCCAGAACCGGAGCGTTACCCGGATGTCGTCCCCCGTCAGGTTGTAGCCGCGCGCGATAAGGCCAGCGCCGCTTTCGGCCTTTTTGACGGCGCTGATGATGAAGCCGTTCCCCTCGACGACGGTCACAAAAGCGCCCTGCGCCGGCAAACTGCCTGCGTGGACGGTCGTCGAAACGGCGCGCAGCGGGGTCTCGAAGCCGTAAGCCAACTCGTAGGGCCGGTCTTTGCTGTGTGGAATGATGGAATAGTCGAACGACCACTTGCCGATCATTTGCGCGGAGGGGGTTTCTTCTTCGGGGCCGGCCTGCCCGCGACGGGTTTGGAAATCGTCGCGCGAGAGCCAGCCGACGCAGCGCAGCAGCGTCAGCGCAATTTCAGCGCCGTGACCGGTTTTCAGCACTTCCACTTCGGGCAGGCCGCGGTTGGCGAGCATCAGCCCAATTTGCCCATTCGAAATGTCCGTGAAGGCGCGCTGGGGGACTTCGGGGCGCGGGTCTTCGATCCAGGTCTGGCGGTCGAATTCGGGCACGCCGATTGTGCGGCGCGCGATTTCAAAGTGACCGTCATAATCGGCATCATCGGCCTCGAACGGGGCCGGGAAGTGGACCCGCAGGCGGTGGTCCTGGGCGTTGTTCTCGACGGTCGTATGCACGTCCACGCGCGGGACGCCCGCCGCCAGCCTGACGCGGCAGACGATGGGCATGGGCGCAAAGTATTTCTTGCGGGCAACCCGCGATTTACGGTTGCGGTTCAAGCGCGAGGGGATGTCGAACGCCAGGGTCAGCGTCAGGGTTTGCAGGGCGTGTCTGCACTGCACGCTTACGCCGGTTAAACGGGGGATGGGCCGGGGGGTGTCTGAGTCGGGCGGGGAGTAATTATATTCGTCGCCGCAATCGCCGCCATCCACGAAGCGGTTCAAACCCCGGTATACGACCCCGCTGCGTTTATCTGTGACGCAAAGTGTGCCCTGCGGTTCGACTTCGACAATGAAAAACTCGTTCTCGATGCGATAGGGCGGTTGGTCGCACGCCTCGCGCTGCATCCGCGAAATCAGCGAACGGCCCAGGGACGTGCCGGCGATAAAGTGGCTGACCAGGGGCAGCAGCGCGCCTACGAGCGGGTGGGGCGTGGCCGGGGGGACGCTGCTCTCCTTGGCGCGCACGTAGAACGCGCGCCAGCCCAGGCCGGGGACGGCGGGAGCGCTAAAGACGGCCTGGACCGTGTCCCCCAGGCTGGCGCGGACGTGGTAGCCGGTGATGGTTGGGTCGTCAAGCAGGGCCAAAACTTCCCGCTTGCCGCGCTCCCAGACAGCCTTGTCGGGAGTGCCTTTGGCTACGATGATATTCAGGTGGACAAGCTCATTTTCGCGGCGTATGTTGAAACTGCGCACGCCCAGGTTGGCGACCATGCCGTCGTGGATGGCCGGGAAGCTGCCGCGCACGCCTTTAGGGTCGAGCATCAGGTGGATCAGTTCCTTTGCCCCGGCGCTGGTGGTTTCGTAGGGGAGCGCGTTGCCCAGCTCGTCGACGATTTCGAAGGCGCTGACTTCAGGCGGCAGGCTGATCTCGGCTGAGACCGAATCGCTGCGCGAAAAACCGGATGGGTTGAAGACGACAATTGCTTTGAGCGCCGCCTGGCCGTTTGTGGAGACGGTCTCGACGATGGCGTTCAGGCTCTGCCGGACAAGTTCCCCGGCGATCTGGTCGACCTGGTCGAAGCGCGTTTTCATTTCGTTGTGGACCTGGTCTATCGAACAGCCGCAGATCGAATCGTGGGGATGGTTTTCCATGAGCAGCCGCCAGGCGTGGCGGATGATTTCGGACATCGCGCCCGCCGGGTATTGGTTTCCCCCGGACGTGAGTTCCTGGAACGCGGCAAAGGGTTCGGCCCATTTTGTGAGCAGGGTTTCGCTGGCGTGGTTGCGTTGTTTGATCCAGATGCGCGTGGAGAGCACGCCCGGCAGCAGGTGCATGCGCTTGCAGGCGCGCAGTTCGCCGGTCACGACGGGTAACTGCCCGGCGTCCACCGACGCCCGGACGGCTGCGATGTATTGCGGCAGCGTAGAATGGACGACGCGCGTATCTGCAAGCGCCCCATTGGCGTAGGCAATGGCCTTCGACGTGTTGGGCGACGGCTCCATGTGGTCCGTGCCAAGCATGATCAGATAATCCGACGCCGCCGAGTGCGCCGCGAGCAAATCGCCCAATGCGGCAATGGCTTCGGCGAATGCGGGGGCGTTCTCCGTTCGAAGCCCGGCGCCGTTGGAGTAACTGTCGCGCAAGTAAGCCATGAAGACGCGCGAACCGTCGGGAGATTGCCACCAAAACTCGGCCGGCTGTTCGTCCAGACCGCGCCACACGCAGGCCGCCTCGATGCCGAACCCGCGCAGGAGCTGCGGGATTTGTCCGGGGTGGCCGAACGGGTCGGGGATGTAGCCGACCGGCATTTTGGGGCCGAACCGGCGGGCGGTGCGATCTCCCTCTAGCAAGTTGCGGATGTGGGATTCCGGGCCGACCAGGAACATGTCGGGCAGGATGTGCCAGGGGCCGATGAGGATGCGTCCCTTTTGGATATGTTCCCGCAGGACGGCTTCCCGTTCCGGGCGCAGGGCCAGGTAGTCTTCGAGCGCGATGGTTTGGCCGTCGAGCATGAAATACTTGAAATCCGGGTCCTTCTCCAGCAGGGCCAGCAGGCCGTCCACCAGGTGGACCAGCTTGAGCCGGAACTGCTGGAAGGGCAGGTACCATTCGCGATCCCAGTGGGTGTGTGAGATAACGTGCAGGGTGCGCATGTTTTGTCGAGTGTCCCAATTGTCGGCTATGTGAGTTTCCACCTTTTTTCGTAATATCCCACCAGCAGCGCGTTGGCCAATTCGTCGGCGCGATATGTGAGCGGCGAAAGGTCGATTTTGGGCTGCGGCGTTTGTGGGACGGGTGTTTTCCCGGCCAGTGTTACTTCGGCAACGGCTACATCATCCCCGTCGAGTTTGGCGCGAGTGAGCACGTTCCCCTGCGCATCGGCGATGAAGGCTTCGTCGAAATAACCGGCTTCCAGGCGCGTTTTTTCGGCCTGCGGAATGTATTTCCATAAATCGGGGCGCGCTGCCAGGAAGATGGCGAGTGAAAGCCTGGCGCGCGGTATGGGCGAGTGGAAAACGCCGCTGCCGCAGGTATTCACGGATGGAACGCCCAGCCAGGCGCTTTGCTCCCGGAAAAATTTGCCGAATATTTTTTCGCCGTTGCGATAAGCTGCATTCATCAATGGCCCCAGCGCGCGCGGGCTGATAATATTCCCGTCCGGGAATTTAATGCTCTTGTCATCAAGCCGCGGCGGGCAACTGCTGACCAGCATCAGATCCACTTTGCCGGCGTAAGCAGCCCACAGGTTGGCGTGACCGCTATCCCAGCAGATCAACATGCCAATTTTGCCGAATTCCGTCTCGGCAGGTTGGATGGGATGCTTGCGCGGACGAAAGTAAGCCCGCTCCCATCCCCAGGGATAGGATTTCTGGTAGGCCCAGGTTTTCCCTTCGGGTGAAATGAGCAGCATGGTGTTGTAAATGCCGTCCGTTTCTTTGAGTAGCAAAGTCCCGGCTAGGTGGAGATTGTGTTGCCGCGCGGCAGATTTCATCCACGAAACGGTGGAGCCGTCCATGGGTTCGGCCAGGGCGTAATTTTTGTCGGTGTATTCGTAGCCGGTGTTGAATACTTCCGGCAGGACGGCGATCTGCGCCTTCTGGCTGGCGGCGCGCGCGACGAGCGCTTCGGCCCGTTCCAGGCGTTGTTCGGTCGGGGCCGGCGCGGCATCCATGCGGATGGCGGCAAGGTTAATTTTACGAGACATGTGAACTCCTGTTTGATTGAAAGTAAAAAAAACACCGCCTGACGAAACGAGTGCAAAAACTTATGGCCTGAATGCTGATTTTGCTGTTTGGTCCTGGCGGGTTGGATGAGGCGTGAGCGCGGAGCAGCCCATTTGCGGGTCTGCTTATCGATGAATAGTATGTAGAGTATATCCAAAAAACCGGATGAATTCAATAAGCAGAAGATTGTCATTTCCATGTGGTTGAATAGACAAACATCTCCGCGAGAATTTCGCGGAGATGTTTGTAAGCTTGTATTTTATCGTTATGGCAGGTTGGGTGAGACCGCACTTAACTGTGGAGACCTTTTGAAGGCACAAAAAGAACGATTTGGACACGGATTACACGGAGTTGCACGGATTCTGCTAGTTTTTTAAGGGGGTTTTTTTCGTGTTCTCCCGTGTATTCCGTGTCCCGATTGCCCACCACGCTTAAGTGTGGTGACACCGCAGGTTGTAATGGGTGATTAATCCAGGT
>JBARBA010000102.1:0-3309 GCA_049792555.1 Anaerolineales bacterium | reverse complement strand
CAGGGCAAGGCCAACCCGCAGGTGGTGCGCGCGGAGTTGGAGAAACAGTTGAATGCCTAAAGCGCTTTTTCAAAAGCTGGCGCTTTATTCCATTTTGCCGTGCTTGTTGGTCTTCCTGGCGATGTTTCTCAACGGGCTTTTCCAGCCGCGGTTGCAATGGAATGTAAAATTATTGGAAAACAAAGAAGGGCTGGAACGCATTGAAAACCTTGGCGAAAGTACGACCGCTTTGTTCCAGTTGCCGGTAATGGGGGGGTATTCAAAAGAAGGGTATCCCTGCGCAGGCGCTGTTGATTGGGTCTATGTCCAAAATAAATTACTTCAAGATAAGTCGATTCTTGAAGGATGGGTTAATATAAATAATAGTTTTGCCCTTGGGGTCACTTTTCTGGCAATCCTGCTCGCGATTGCGAATGCAATGTATCTTTTAAAATTAAAACAAAAAGCAGGCTGGGGTGGAATATTTGCGATTACTTTCTTGGTTGCAATAAGCGTGATCGTGTTGATTACGGTTTTGGGGCCAATCAAAACTGGCGATATTTTTTGTTTGGTACCTATAAAAGCAGAGGCCGAACTGACAAAAATATCGCTCGATGGTATGTCCTATGCTTTCCTGGGGGCGATTGTCAATATATTGGCGATTATTGTGTTGGTAAAACGTTATCTCCAAAAGACCGGTTTCGACCAGGTGGATGACGGGTCGGAGAAACCGTTGCAGGGGTAGGGCGTATGTAAATAAGAGTTTTAAGGCAGCCTATGGATAGCAAAGATTATTATCAGATTTTGGGTGTCTCTCACAACGCCGACGCAGATGAAATCAAATCGGCGTATCGTAAATTGGCGATAAGGTATCATCCTGACCATAATCCCAATAACCCGCAAGCCGAAGTCGAATTCAAGAAGATCAACGAAGCCTATCAGGTGCTTTCTCGTCCATCAAAACGCGCCCGCTATGACCGGCAATACGTCCGCTACGACCAACAGCGCGCGCAATATGCGCAGGAAAGCGCGCGCCGCGATCAACCATCCCAGCCGTATCAGCAGCCGAGGACGGCTTATGCCCGGCGCGAAGGCGGCAGCGGCGCATCGGGCAATTTTCATTGGGGGCAGTGGGTTGCTGCCAGCCGCCGGGCTACCGGTGTTTCAGAACAGGCTGCGATGGATTTCGTTCTTCAGGAACTGAAAAAATTTGGGGATCGCAATGATTTAATCAGCGCCGTTTGCGAGATGACGGGCATGGAATGGTTTCAAGCGGAACAATTTATTCAGCAGATCGAGGTAAAGTATGCCCGCCCGATTGCTGTTCGCAATAGTTTATTGGTTCTTATTTGGGGTATTCCAATGGTCATTGGGGCAGTGATTGCAGAGATTTTAATGATAATGTTGGGAAGTTTCAGTTCTTTTTTTATAGGAATGCTGCTTCTTCTACCCACCGGGATGGTTGTCAGGGGACTGTGGAAAGCGGTTAAAGTGTTGTATTTGGAGGGTAAGTAAAGCAGGGCTGGCCGGCGGGCGCGGGGTTGGAGAAGCAGTCGCAGGCTGAGATTAACATGGGGGAAAGTATGAATGGGGTTACAATTAACACATGGCAGCAGACGATCTTCTTTTTGATGTGCTTACACCGCTTGGTTTTCGGGTGCGTGTGACCCGCGCTTATTGGGAATTGATTACCACAATCAAACATCCAGTAATGGCAGGGCGCGAAGCCGATGTAGAAGAAACACTGCGAAACCCCGAGGAAATACGATTGAGCAAAAGCGACCCGCAGGTCTATCTCTTTTATAAACCGAAGCATGTGGGGCGCTGGGTTTGCGCAGTAACAAAACGCATGGATGGCGCAGGTTTTCTGATTACAACGTATCCAACCGATGCAATCAAGGAAGGAGAACGAATATGGCCCAGGTAAAAGTGTATTACGACCGCGAGGGGAATACCCTGACGGTATGGTTCGGCAACCCGCAAGATGAGTATGTCTCTGAAGAAACCGGCGAAGAAGTGATTTTGATGAAAGATAAAGCTGGACAGGTGATTGGCTTCGAGAAACTTAATTTCACGCTGCAAAACCCGGCCGATGTGCGCATTGCATTTGAGACGGTGACAGCCTAAAATGGCTTAATAAAGTTAGCAGAAGCACATGGGTAAAATCATCCCGTGATTCAATCCGTCTCTCATTCGCGCGGTGGCAAAA
This sequence comes from Anaerolineales bacterium, assembly GCA_049792555.1. Lineage (GTDB taxonomy): Bacteria > Chloroflexota > Anaerolineae > Anaerolineales > Villigracilaceae > UBA5195. The sequence goes on along the minus strand of JBARBA010000102.1, from coordinate 1,121 downwards.
CATCCGAAGCACGGCCCGCCGGTTCCAGTCTTTGATGATGGCAGGGCGGGCCGGTTGGTTGTGCGGGTTCTGCCTGATGACACAATACCCCGGAGGAAGTTTCCCTGTCCACGCCCAGGTTACTCTTTTTTTACCCTGACGGCGTTTTGGATTGTGCCATGCTTTGATTATCTATGCCCAAACCAAAGCCTATTACCGATCATGCTTTGTTGGAAATGAAGCGGTGTGACATCAGCGAAGAGATCGTATCCATCGCGTTGGCAAAACCGGAACAAATGGGAAGGGCGCACAGACCTCCGAGTTCTCGACCCCCATACGGGGGCAAGCGAACTCGGAGGTCTGTTTAGTCGGCTCGTCGAGCACCGGCACTTTGGGGTCGTGCATCAGGGCCGCCGCCAGGGATGCTTTTTGCTGCATGCCGTGACTGTACGAGTCGAGCGTTTCTTCGGCTGAATCGGCCAGGTCGAACATGCGCAGCAGCTCGTCGATGCGCCGCGCGGACTGGGCGCGCTCCAGGTTGTACAGGTCGCCGACGAAGCGCAGCAGTTCGCGCCCGGTCAGCTTGGCGTACAGGTTGGGCACGTCGGGCACGTAGCCGCTGGCGGCTTTGGAGAGCATGGGCTGGGCCTGCACGTCGTACCCGGCAACTTTGACGAGGCCCGAGGTGGGTTGCAGCAGCCCGACGATCATTTTGAGGGTGGTGGTCTTGCCCGCGCCGTTCGGCCCGAGGAAGCCAAAGACTTCGCCGCCGCGCACCTGGAAGCTGACGTCCTTGACGGCCACGAATTTACCGTATTGTTTGACGAGGGCTTGGGTTTCGATCAGGATTTCAGGCATGAGGACGCCGTTCGTTTGGTGGGATAGGACTGGTATACGTGGGAAGCTGGTGAAATGGCTCAAGCGGATTATAGTATAGCATTCCTGGATGCGGGATAACTAGCTGCTCTGGAAAAAATCAAGCTTGTTCAACACGGCCTGATTTCTATGCATCGGCCTAGTACACCTGGGCATAAACGAATGGTGAGTTTGGTAAAAGTGGGGTAGGATTAGAAAAACGAGAAAAGAGAAGAGAAGCCATGCCAACGCCAAAAGCACAAGTTGTAAAGTTGTCAGAAAAGGAA
>JBARBA010000101.1:0-2670 GCA_049792555.1 Anaerolineales bacterium | reverse complement strand
TACGCCCATTCCAAAGGCATGAAGCTGGGCGTCTATTCGGACCATGGCACTGCCACCTGCCAGGGCAAAGCAGGTTCCTATGGGTACGAGACCACAGACGCCAACGATTACGCCGCCTGGGGCGTGGATTATCTCAAGTACGACAATTGCAACCTGCCATCCGGCGATAATGCCCAGACAGATTACACAAACATGAAGAACGCGCTGGCCTCTTCAGGGCGCGCCATTGTGTTCAGCATCTGCGCCTGGAGCTACCAAAGCTGGATGCCATCCACCGGCAACCTGTGGCGCACAACCGGCGACATCAGCGACAGTTGGAGCAGCATGTATGGCATCCCCAACACCAACAACGCTTCGGCTTCGGTGGCCGGACCGGGAGCCTGGAATGACCCGGATATGCTGGAAGTGGGGCGGGGCGGCATGACCGACACGGAATATCACACGCACTTTGGCTGGTGGGCGATCATGGCCGCGCCGCTGATCGCGGGCAATGATGTCCGCAGCCAGTCGGCGGCCACTACGGCCATCCTGGAGGCCCCCGAAATCATCGCGGTGGATCAGGACTCAGGCGGGCACCAGGGCACGCGCGTTTGGGATGGCGGCAACGGTCTGAACATTTGGAGCAAGACCCAGAGCGGAACCAACACCCGCGCGGTGTTCGTGCTCAACGGCAGCAGCTCCACGGCTAGTATCACCATCAGTTGGAGCCAAATCGGGCTTTCTGCGGGGAATGCCACCGTGCGTGACCTGTGGTCGCGCACCGATCTCGGCACGTTCACCAGCTACACCGCCAGCAACATTCCATCACACGGCTCGGTGATGCTCAAGATCGTCAGCGGCGGCAGCGTTTCAACGAATACCCCCACCCGCACCCCAACGGTTGGGGCTTCCAACACTCCTAACGGCCCGACGGCCACCCCGACCGCCACCCTCACCCCTGGCGGCCCAACGCCCACCCGCACCATCACACCCACTCCGGGTAGCGGCTCATGCAGCCCGGTGAGTTCCACCATTACAGCCCCCTTCACCTACGATGGCGCAGGGACGTTCTGCTGGCAATCCAGCAACCTGGGAAGCTACATCAACTCCTGGAACCTGGTCAGCCTGACGGTCAACGGCGTGAACGAGACCAACCTGTACGTCGCTTCGGGTTCTTACCCGGCCAAGATCAACGGTTACTGGTACGTCAGCTACAACAGCACCGTCTCCTGGGGCCATTTCGAAGCCAAATAATGTATCGCCCTTTGGTGGGGCAGAGCAAACCAAATGCTGCCCCACCAAACTTGTAAGCGTGGGCCAATGGCTCACGCTCACTCTCAAACTCATTGATCAAGAAGGAGTTCACCATGTATAAATCAGGATTTCGATGGTTAATGGCAATAATCTTTGTATTCGGTTTATTCGTCATGGCTGTTTCCCCGGCAAGCGCAGCAGGGCTGAAGGATGCATCAGCCATGCGTCTGGCGGCAACAGGCGACGGGTCGCCGGGTGATGCAAATATCAAATATATCGGGCGTTGGGATACGAGCGATCTGTCCAATGTAAAAAGCTATTGGTCAGGCGCGTATTTCAGGGTCAACTTTACAGGCACAACCTTGAGCATAAAACTGGGAGCCGCCGTGCCCATCTACGTCACGATCGATAGCACGACGACCTATTACTCCGGCGCCAACGGCACCGTCAACCTGACGCCTTCGCCCCTGGCCTCAGGCACCCATTCCTTGCGCGTTGCCGCCCGTTCCGAACACGACACCATTCAATTTAAAGGGTTGGTCTTAAGCAGCGGCGCTTCGACGCAAGCGCCGGCTGCGAAAAGCAAACTGATTGAATTTATCGGCGATTCGATTACTGCGGGATGCTGCACATTGACGAATTACGCCCTCAATGATTATGCATGGTTGACCGGCGAAGCGCTCAATGCCGATCATACCCAGATTGCATTTTCAGGCATTTGTTTACAGGATGCCTTCCCCTGCTATGCAGAAAATAACATTGGTATGAGCGTTCAGTTTTTCAAGCTGCAGACCGTCCATTATCTCAATTCTCCTGCCTGGGATTTCAACCGTTATCAACCCAACCAGGTTGTGATTAATCTAGGGACGAACGATAGCACTGCTGGTGTGTCCGACTCCACCTTTCAGAATACTTATACGACCTTTTTACAGAATGTACGGGCGAAATATCCGAATGCTGATATCTTTGTCTTGAGGACATTCGGTGGGTATAAAGTAGCTTCGACCCAGGCAGCCGTAAACGCGAGGATCAGCGCGGGGGATCCAAAGGTTCACTATGTCGATACAACCGGCTGGGTCACTACTGGAGACTTTGACGCGGACAATTTGCATCCGACGATGAACGGGCACATCAAAATTACGAACAAGTTGACGTCCATCCTGGGCGTTGCTGGCCCGACCGCCACCCCGACTCGCGCCAACACCGCTACCCCCACCCGCACCAACACCCCCTACGGCCCGACGGTCACCCCGACCCGCACCCTCACCCCTGGCGGCCCAACCCCCACACTTCCCATCACACCCACTCCGGGTAGCGGCTCATGCAGCCCGGTGAGTTCCAGCATTACAGCCCCCTTCACCTACGATGGCGCAGGCGCCTTCTGCTGGCAATCCAGCAACCTGGGCAGCTACATTAACTCCTGGAACCTGGTCAGCC
>JBARBA010000100.1:0-6468 GCA_049792555.1 Anaerolineales bacterium | reverse complement strand
CACGGCGTGATGAAGAGCATTCCATTGCGAAACTCGCGTTTTGCAATCGGCCCCATGTTGCGAAGAGACGAGGCGGAAGGTAATTTGGGCGGGGCGAGAAGATTCTCCATGCCAACTCCTTGAGGGTTTAATAGGCGGGCCAGTACAAGACTGGCCCGCCTTTTTACATTACATCAGAAACGTTTTTTACTTCTTGTCGAAGATCGTCTGCAATTGCTGCTGCAGAGCGGTTGCTTCAGCGGTGATATCCAGACCGCCCGTGCTAATCCACTTGGAATAAGCGGCGCCAACAGCAGTCCAGGCTTCGTTGTAATTCGGCATCCAAGCTTCGGCGCTCGGAGAATCCGGGTAAGACAGGCCGTCGGAGACCAACTGCCAGTTCTTGACCCACGGGAAGGCAACTTTCTTGGCAGCGAGCCAGGCATCAAAGTCCTTCTTGCGAGCGGGCAAAGCGCCGTAAGCAGCAGGCATATCTTTGCTGCCGATGATCAGCTTCTGAACACCGGTGGTGACCAAATAGGTCAGGACGGTGAAGGCTTCGGCCTTATGCTTGGTGTCTTTCCAAATGCGGAAGGTGTCGGCATCAATACGACCATTAACCTTGCCCTTGTAGCTCGGCATGGCGCCTGCGTCCCAGGTCTTGACATCGTTCGTGCAGCATGTGTACCAAAGCGGCTGGTCGATCATAGCAACCTTGCCGCTATTGAAGACGTTGCCGCCGCCAAAATCGGGGCTGCCGGATACTGCGCCGTTCGGGATGAAGGGCTTATCGCCCCAAACGCCATCATAGAACCACTTCCAGGAATCCAGCCAGGCCGGCGGGATCTGGGCGGTCTTGCCATCTTTGGCGACAAAAGCGCCGTTGGCCCAGAAGGCGCCCAAATAAGAGGGCTGGCTCTCGAAGTTGTAGGAGAAACCGTACTGCACGATCTTGGTCTTGTCGAAACCATCTTCGGTGGCATTCTTGCCGTTGGCGTCAACGGTCAGGCGCTGGGCAACTGTCTTGACAGTTGTTTGCCAATCCCAGACAACATCTTTGCCATCCAGGCTGTACTTATCGCCGTACTTGGTGGGCGGGTACTTGAGACCAGCTTCGTCGAAGAGGGCGGTGTTGTAGAAGATGAAGGAGGGGTACACGGCAAAGGGCAGGCCTTCAGTACCTTGGTCGCTGACGAAAGCGCCCAACAGAGCCTTGTCGAAGTCTTTGGTGACATTCGGGATTCCAGCAATTTCTTTGGTCAGGTCTGCGAATGAACCATGCAGAGCCATGGAGCCATTCCAGCCTACCGGTCCGATGACATCGGGGCCGTTGCCGGCAGCGATTTCGGTCAGGATGGTATCTTTGGCGGAATTGAAGGGAACGACTTCCATGATCAACTGGATCTTGTCTTTGGCGCGCGCGGGATCGGCGTTGAAATCATCCACGACGGACTGTTCGGCAATCAGTTGAGCGGGATCGGTACCGGTGCCCAGACCAATGAACCAACGAATCGGGGTCATGCCCGATTTAACGGCAGCCATCGGGTAAGGGGTCGTGGTGGGGGTTACCGTGGGGGGCACGGCGGTGTCGGTAGCAACAGGCGCAGCCGGGGTGTCGGTAGCAACAGGCATAACAGCAGCCGGGGTATCAGTGTTGACGACGGCAGGCACTTGGGTATCGGGCGCCGGCGGCGGGGTAGTAGCAGTAGCGCATGCGGAAAGCAGCATGGAGGCAACCATGACCAGAGCGATCAGGATATACAGGGTCTTTCTCATTGTAATTTTTCTCCTCATTGAAATTTGTGAATAAGCGGATTACGAACTGAACAACCAAACTTTTTATCTGTCGAAGCCTATCACCTCCTTTTTGAATGGATAAAGCCTTGCAAATACAAACATTGAGCAACGCAGGGCTTTTTCTATGGTGAATTGTGCAACAGATTTCGCGGATTTACCGGTTCAACTCTTCCGGTAGAAAACCCGCGAAAATAAGTATACCATGAGTATGCTCGATAACGGTATATTTTATATTTTCCAAAAAAGCTGCTTGCGCAAAGGACTGCCAACAAATATCACCGTTGTGAAATAAGACAGCCATCATCGATGGTACTGCTGACCTTCACTACGGAAACTCCGTACGGTTGGTGATGTTGAAAAGGGGAGGGAAAATGGTTTTCTCGTCATGAGATAGATATATCGGCGTGAGCAAATACATTAAATCACAATTGAAATTGCAAGTCAATAGCGGTTGATGAAAAGCCGCGATATTTTAAGGAACAACGCGCCGGAGTAACCTCCGGCGCGTCGAACAACATCGATTGAGCTACTTTCCGGGCAGTTCGAACAGCGTGATCGACTGAGGCGGCAGATTGAGCGCGCCGCCCGAAAGATCGGCGGAACCCGCATCTTCGGCATTATGGGTCGCATCAAACAGCCAGACGCCGGCCTTCGAAAGCGTCATCCCCTGAACCTGGAGCGGGGCTTTCTGCTCCGTATCCGACAGGTTAATGACCATCAGCGTCAACGCGCCGTCTTCGCGCTTGGCCGCATAAATCGTTACGTTTGGAATACCTGACGCGGCATAGACCTGCTGGCTGCCAAAGTGGTTATACATCTGGAAAACATAATACGTGGGGCGCAGTTCACTACCGTAAATCAGGCCGAGGCCGCCATCGCGGCTGGCAAATACAAAGTGGTTGACCAGGAATACCCGTTGTTTGATCAAACGCCCAAGCACATCCGCGTACCAAATGGCGCTGTAGAACGAATCAGGCGTGGTATCGCCCTTGACCACGCCCGACGCCCAATACGAGTTTAATTCCGTCACACCAATCGGAATATCGCGGCCGGTCAAATTGTGGACCAAACTGCGCAGGTATGGAATGGTTTTATCCCATTCGGCAGAATTCGCCCGCATCTCATCGATGGAGGCCTGGTCACCCTGCATATTCTTCGGGAAGGGGTAGCGGTGGATCGTGACAATATCCGTCAGATCGCCGTTGGCTTTCAGGAATTCGGTCATCCAATCGAGACCGGCGTGGTCCTTCGGGTTGTAAGCCGGGTCGCCGGTAAATTGGCTCAGTTCGGGGCCAAGCAGTTCGATGCTCGGGTCGACGGCCTTCATCGCAAGCGCAATGGCCCGCCACTCGCGGTTGAAACGCACAGTGTCATAGGACTGTTTAATGAAGGCCTCGAACAAGTTCGGCTCATTGCCGATGCTCCAGTAATGGATTTTATAGCCCTTTTCGATGTTGGCGTAATGCACCAGCGCCGCTGCGGCCTCGGGCGTGCCATTCAGCAAACGCACGCTGATGGTTGGGATGGCGTCCATTTGCTTCAAGATGCCCATAAACGTATCGAGCTGGGTCTGTTGGATATCATTGCGATCGCCCCATTCACCGCCCGGCCAGCGCAAGACCGTGACGTGCGACTTGAAACCGGCATCCAGCATGTTATATGGAATAGCCACCCAGGGGCCATAGTTCGAACCGTAGACATAGCGGCTGACCGGGCCAAGATCCGCGCCCGGGTCAACGAACAAAGCGCCCGCTACGGGCGTGGGGACGGCTGTCGACGCAGGCCAGGGCGTCAGGGTGGGCGGCAGGGGCGTTGCCGTCGGACCGGGAGTCTCGGTAGGCATGGGCGTGGCCGTCGGGGTGGCCGGGGCGCACGCCGCCAGTAACGCCGTCACAAGAAAAATGCAAAGAAATTTTCGCAGCACAGACATGGTTCTTCTCCTGAATATAGAATGGATACATCGTTCGAACCCCTATTATATCCCCCGTCCGTAACTTCTCAATCATCGGTGGTTGAGTAAGCGACGATGCTGTTCCGCCGCCGTATCGAAACCACCTGTAAGAACAATTCTCCCCAAATTTTGAGAAGATACCCCCGTCCACCAACATCACTGACAAAACCCGCATGACGCGGTACACTTGGCCCATGCTTGCCCGTATCTTTTCCTGCGCTGTCATCGGACTCGAAGGCGTCATCGTCGATGTCGAAGTCGATTATTCCAGCGGCATGGGCGGCGTGATCATCGTCGGCCTGCCGGACGCCGCCGTGCAGGAGAGCCGTGAGCGCGTGCAATCGGCCATCAAAAACGCCTCGCTGCCCTTCCCGCGCAAGCGCGTCATCGTCAACCTGGCCCCGGCCTCGGTGCGCAAGGAAGGCCCCTACTACGACCTGCCGATTGCGCTGGGCGTGCTGGTGATGACCGCGCTGCTGCCGCACCAGGCGGTGGAAAGCACGTTGGTGGTGGGGGAATTATCGTTGGACGGGAGCGTCCGTCACGCCAAGGGTGTCCTGCCGATGGCAGCCGCCGCCCGTCAAAACGGCTTTACGCGCATCATCGTCCCCGAAGCGGATGCCGCGCTGAAGCAGCCTTGATCCCCGACCTGGAAGTGATCCCGGTCGCCTCGCTGAGAGCTTTATACCTGCACCTGACGGGTGAAACGCCCATCGCGCCGCACCCCCCTGCTGAAAGCGCCGCCGCCGAAAGCAACCTGTTCGCCCCGACCGATTTTGCCGAGGTCAAAGGCCAGGAACACGACAAACGCGCGCTCGAAGTGGCCGCAGCCGGCGGGCACAACGTCTTGATGGTCGGCAGCCCCGGCGCAGGGAAAACCTTGCTGGCGCGCGCCATCCCCGGCATTTTGCCCGAAATGTCCATCGACGAATCGCTGGATGTTACACGCATCTACTCGGTGGCCGACGCCCTGCCGCCCGGCACGCCGCTCATCCGCCACCGGCCCTTCCGCGCGCCGCACCACACCATCAGCCACGCCGGGCTGGTGGGCGGCGGCAACTGGCCGCATCCCGGCGAGATTTCGCTGGCGCACCGCGGCGTGCTCTTCCTCGACGAGTTCCCTGAATTCGGCGCGCGCGTGCTCGAAGTCATGCGCCAGCCGATGGAAGACAAGGTCGTCACCATCAGCCGCGCGCAGGGTTCGTTGACTTTCCCGGCCAACTTCCAGCTTATCGCAGCCATGAACCCCTGCCCGTGCGGCTATTACGGCGACAGCCAGAAACCCTGCACCTGCGCCCACTCCACCGTCACCAAGTACCAGAAGCGCATCTCCGGCCCGCTGCTGGACCGCATTGACATCCACATCGAAGTGCCGCGCGTGGACTTCGAGAAACTCTCCAGCGACCGCCTGGGCGAATCGTCCGCCGCCATCCGCGGACGGGTGGAAGCCGCCCGCCTGCGTCAGCGCGAACGCTTCGAAAGCGAAAGGCATCATGACGCGCCCCTGCAAATCGTCTGCAACGCCGATATGCGCGTGGCCGAAATCCGCAAGTTTTGCAAATTAGATGAAACGGGCGACAGCCTGATCCGCGCGGCCATGAGCCAGATGAACCTTTCGGCGCGCGCCTATCACCGCATCTTGAAACTGGCGCGCACGATTGCCGACCTGGCGGGCAGTGAAAGCATTCAGACGCCGCACCTGGCCGAGGCGTTGCAGTACCGGCCCAAGGTGATGTTGGGGTAACCCAACCGGCGTGGAGCCGCAACCTTGCCCCGCCCCACGCCATTGTTTAACCCGTCGCCTGCCCCATGCCACGAGCCTACTTCACCGGCCACCCGCCAGCGGACTCAATCACCTCGTCCACCTCCCCCATCAAGCGGATCGTCTCGCCCAACGCCACGACCACCTTCCCATAATGCGCAATATCCTCCGCCGAGAGCACCCGCTCGCGGCGGACTTTCAGCCATTTCTCGCAGACTTGATAGCCACCGATGTAAAATTCCCACACATCCTTCGGAACATCTGTAAAACCTTGGCTTTCATTTATAAAAATTGTGCCGTCCTTATAACAAGGATAATCTCTGGAGTTGGTTACGATATTATCGCCCCTGCCTTTGAATTGGGTGATGGGCAAATTGAGCACTGACGCTTCCAGCAAATGTAATGCGACCAATTCTTTGCCCAGCCCGCACAGTTGACGGAACAACGCCACATCGCTCGTGAGTGGTATGCGTGGGAAGTCTCTGGTTAATTGAACAGCGTACCTTGAACGATATTCATTTGAATGTAATATTGCGACAAAATAATGCAAAATATCATCAACGCCAATTCCTGATTCAAAATCGCCTGAGCCATCAACAACAGGCATACCGAGTCTTTCGGTAATGGCATCCAAAAAAGGTTTTGAAAGATTAGGTTCTCTTTTTAGCCCAAGATTTAATCTGTTTTCCTCAATTTCTTCATCTGGATATAAATACAACGGAAAAATCATAGCATTGTTTGATGTTTTGGAAGAAAGCAAAATCGCTTCCGCAAGTCCTTTGGAAAGCGTAACATGACCGAATGTTTCGCCTTTTGTCATTCGAGAAGTAATAAGCAAAATATTATTGAACTTAGATTACTTATGCTTCATTACAGGGCGTCTTTGAGACATAAAAACCGCTGGATGATAGAAGCACGGACGAATATCGAATGGGCGGTAGAGAAGTGGTTTAACAGTAATCGTTCACGGGGTGTGAAC
>JBARBA010000099.1:0-3707 GCA_049792555.1 Anaerolineales bacterium | reverse complement strand
GCCTGAAACTTTCCGTCGGTTCTTTCGGCCATCATTGGGTGCAACGCACACCAGCTATTGCTGCTAAACTGACCGACCACCGATGGACTTATTCAGAATTATTCGCTTTCAAAGTACCTCCACCACGTTGGACCCCACCTATTCAGCGCGGTAGACTTTCCCAAGATATGCTCGAATTGATCCAAAGGTGGGCTAATTGACCACGGTTAACTGTGGTGACACCCCCTTAAATTCGTCGGTTACTTTCTATGTATCAATGAAGGCCGGGCAATTGAGCATAAATTATTCAACTCTGCTGTCCAGCATCAGATCGAGCAAAGCGCGGTCCACCTTGTAGCCGTGGAAATCTTCGTATTTTGCGCCGGGGCGTCCATGCTCGATCACCCCAAATTCACCGTTGAACTCCCACAGGGCAAAGCCCCAGCCAAATTCCTTGTAAATGCCAAACAAGTCGGTGAACCAGCGCAGGGCCACATCGTTGGGGGTGTGGTTGTAACAGCCGAACTCGCCGATGTGGACGGTCGCTCCGCTGGCTTCAACGTCGCGCCAGGGTTGGTAAAACTCACGTAGCGTGTCGCGGTCCCAGGTACGTCCATCCCAGACGACGCCCGGATAAACGGGCTTTGGGGAAATCTTGTTATCGGGCCACCACCAGGCTTCGTGATGGCTGACGGGCATGGGCTGGTAGCCGCGTCCGCTGTGAATGATGCCCAGGTCGGCCAGTTCGGGCATCGCCAGGTGGCCGCCGCCCAGGCCGTCGATGACAATTTCGCGGGCCGGGGTAATCGCCCGGATGGCTGCTACGGTGCGACGGATGAGGGCGGCATGGTTGTCACGCGTCATCCCATATTGGCCGGGATTGGGCGGTTCGTTGACCAGGTCGAAACTGAGAGAATCGCCGGGGATACCCTGGTAGCGGCGCGCAAACGTCTCCCACAGGAAGACGAAGGCGTCCTGGGCAACGGCGTCCACCCACAGGTTGTGACGTTCGAGATCGTTGCCGTTGATGCAATAGCCGGGGGCGCGGTGGACGTTCAGGCTCAGGTGCAGACCACGCGCGCGGCAGGCTGCCAGGGTTTGGTCAATGACGGCAAAGACCTGCTCGTCGGAGTGGAAATAGTCGAAATCCCGGGTCCACAGGCGGTAATCGGTGGGCAGACGCACGAAGTCGAAACCGGCAGCAGCCAGGAAGTCGAGGGCTTTTTCGTCAGGGGGCTGGGGAATGGGGGTGCGGTCAGCGGAGAACATCCACTGGAAGTTAAACCCGTAGCGGGGCTTATTCTTCATAGTCAATCCTTGTTGTGATGGGCGAGCGTGCGGCAAAGAACCCGCGTTATGGACAGTTTAGCTTTTGATCGCTTTTTTTTCGGCAACCGGGTTGGGCCTGACGGCCACAGCCGATTCGCGTTCCACCATCGTGGGGTGGATCGTCATGGTAATACGCGCCGATTCAGGGTTATCCAGGCGCAGGGAGAGTAGATGCACGGCGGCGCGTCCCATGGCAATCGTATCGACGCGCATGGTCGTCAGAGATGGACGGGTCTTCGCAGCAATATAGGTGTCGTCGTAACCGATGATGGAAATATCCTCAGGCACCCGGTTGCCCTGGTCCTGGGCAGCGCGGATGGCGGTAAAAGCAATCTCGTCGTTGACACAAAACAGCGCCGTAATTTGTGGGTGCTCTTTCAGCAGGCAGACGGTTTCTTCATAGCCGTGGGTGATATTGATGTTAAAGTTTGCGATATACGTATCTGTGATTTCGTTTTCTTTCAGCGCGCGGATGTATCCGTTGCGTCGCTCTTGCAAGCTGGGATAACAATTCGTTTCGCTGCCCACCAGACCGATGTGGCGATGCCCTTTTTGTATCAGATATTCTATTGCCTGGTAAGCGGCATGAAAATTATCCGAGATGACCGCGTCGTAACTTTCGGTATTAGAGTAACCATCCACCAGGACGATGTGCGGCGTGTGTTTACCCGATATGGACATGATGGTTTCATCCACAAACGCGCCGACCATCAGCAGGCCGTCCATTCTGTCATTGTAAAGTAATTGGGGAACTTCCACCGGATGGTTGTTTTCGTCTACGGGCAGGGTGGCAAAGAGCAGGTTGATCCCGTTGCGGCGGCAGACGTCCTCGATGCCTACCATCACTTTTGAATAAAACGGATTGGCGTGCGCTTGTGGAGAGAGCGGAATATGATCGGTTTTGACAATCATACCCACGGTCGCCAGGCGGTTGCTTTTGCCTGTGACGGTGGCGGGTTTGATGGGGTAATCAAGTTCTTCGGCAACCTTGAGCACCCGCAAACGGGTTTCTTGAGAGACACCGGATTTATTGTTTAGCGCAAGCGAAACGGTGGCTGTCGAGACCCCACTTTGACGTGCAATGTCGCTGATCTTGACTTTCTCTTCCATGTATTCCTCGTAACGTAAAGAACTGCCTAAATCCTGGTTAGGATTTTAGCATGAGGTTTTGTTTTGTCAAGCAGCCTATCAGCAATGATAACGATTCTTGCGCGGGCGGCTGATTTTGCAAAACCGAACAGTCTGCTGCCCGGCGAACACAAAAACACCCGAAGTCTTGATGGCTTCGGATGTTTTTTTCCAGCCTGCTAAAATACCGGCGGAATATACTCGCCCCAGGCCCCGCGCAGGGTGTTGCAGACTTCGCCGAGGGTCATTTTGTTTTCGACGCTTTCGACGAAGAGCGGCATCAGGTTTTCGCTGCCTTTGGCGGCGGACTCCAGCCGGGAGCGTAGTTCCGCTATTTTGACGTTGTCGCGCCCGGCGCGCAGGTCGGCGAGGCGTTGACGGGCGGCGGCCTCGATGGCGGGGTCGATCTTTTGGCGTTCGAGCGTGATCTGTTCTTCGGTCTGGAACTGGTTGACGCCCACCACCACTTGTTCGATTTTTTCGATGGCGATCTGGGCCGCGTAGGCGGCGTCGGCGATTTCGTTTTGCATGTAACCCTGTTCGATGGCGACCAGCGCGCCGCCCAGGCCGTCGATGCGGGCGATGTAGTCCTCGGCCAGTTTTTCGATTTCGTCGGTGAGATATTCGACCAGGTACGAACCGGCCAGCGGGTCGACGCTATCGGCCACACCCGATTCGTAGGCGATGATCTGTTGGGTGCGCAGGGCCACGCGCACGGCTTTTTCGCTCGGCAGCCAAAGGGCTTCGTCCATGCTGTTGGTGTGCAGCGACTGTGTGCCGCCCAACACCGCCGAGAGCGCCTGGAGCGTGACGCGCGCCACGTTGTTTTCGGGCTGTTGGGCCGTCAGCGTGGAGCCGGCGGTCTGGGTATGGAAGCGTAGCTGCCACGAGGCCGGTTTTTGCGCCTTGAAGCGCTCGCGCATGATTTTGGCCCACATGCGCCGCGCGGCGCGGAACTTGGCGACTTCTTCGAGCACGTTATTATGGGCATTGAAGAAGAATGAAATTTGCGGGGCAAATTCGTCAACGGCCAGACCGGCTTTGAGCGCGGCCTGGATGTAGGCCACCGCGTTGGAGAGGGTGAAGGCTACTTCCTGCGCAGCGGTGGAACCGGCTTCGCGGATGTGGTAGCCGGAGATGGAGATGGTGTTCCAGTTGGGCACGTCGCGCGCGCAGAATTGGAAGATGTCGGTAATCAAACGCATGGGCGGCGCGGGCGGGAAGATGTAGGTGCCGCGCGCAATGTATTCTTTGAGGATGTCATTCTGGAT
>JBARBA010000098.1:0-9860 GCA_049792555.1 Anaerolineales bacterium | reverse complement strand
TTTAGGGCGCTCGTCATGTCTTCGTCGTCGATGTGTTTTGCCTACTCTGAGAGTGTGCGCATCATGTTCAGGTCGCGTTGTTCGCAGGCCGGGCATCTGCGTTTCGGGGAGGCTAAACCCTGGGGATCATTCAAGTGGTGCATGGCAAATTTGATCAAATCCTGGTAAAGAATGGCTATTCCAAGCGCATTCCCCGGAAGTTCATCGACTACAAAATAGGCATGTATCGGGCAAAAACCCAGGCTGTCGCGCAAACGATCGCGCAGGTTAAAGTCATTGACTTGTTCATGGAAAAGACCGGCAATGTACTTTAATACTGCATCGTGTTCAATGCGGCATAAGGGACATCCGGGTTGGTTACAGGCTTCTACAAAGGCAATATAGGCGGCAGATAAGACAGCTGGGGGCATCAATCACCTCTCGAAAATACTGATGCTTTCAATGTGATAGGTTTGTGGAAACAAATCGAAAGGAGTGACGTTTGATAATACGTACCCTCCGGCAATCAATCGCGCGGCATCACGCGCCAAGGTAGATGGGTCGCACGAGATATAGGCTAACATTTTCGGTCCCAGGTTCAAGATGGCATCCAACACTTTTTTATCCAGTCCGGCGCGCGGCGGGTCAACAATGACCACGTCGGCATGGAGATCGAGCTGCGGCAAGACGTGCTCTGCCGGGGCTTCGTACAAGTCCACATTGTCGAATTCGTGCAGGTTGATTCCAAAATCATCGCAGGCCAAGTGTGAGATTTCAATGCCGACCACTTGCCTGACTTTGGGCGCAAAAAAAGCGCTGAACAATCCTACACCACAGTAAACATCCAATAGTATTGTAGAGGATACAACACGCAAGTTGCGCAAAAGATATTCTACCATTTTTGCCGCCATGGCGGTGTTAACCTGGAAGAATGCTCCGGCAGAGACCTGGAAAGAGCGGCCCAAGACATCGATCAGGACGTAACCATCTCCGGCAAGCACCACGCTGTCGTCTTCGCTCAAGTGAACAGCCGAAATTTCGGCTTCGATTTCAACTTCGGGGGTTTCAGGCGAGTCGGATTCGAGTATGAGCATAAGCTCGTCGCCGGCGCGCAGCGAGACACGCTTGAGGGGCGTATCCGCGTCGAATTGCAGTTGCGGCCATAGCGCATTGATGGAGGCTTCGGGCAGGTGACATTCATTAATCGGTACCACGACCTGCGGGTCGCCCGCTGCGATCAACCCCAGGCGACCGTCTTCCGTCAAATGGAATTGGACGTGGTTGCGATAGTTCCATTCGTTCGGCGATGGGACCATTTCACCGATCGGCGGGGCCTGGATTTTGCCGATGCGGGTCAACTGGTCGCGCAAGATGGTTTCTTTAAGCTTCAGTTGATCGGGGTAAGGCAACATCTGGTAATGGCAACCGCCGCAGACGCCAAAGTGGGCGCATTTTGGCGTAATGCGCTGCGGCGAGGGGCCGAGCACTTCGACCAAGTCGGCGCGCACAAAGCCGCGCTTTTCGTCAACACTGCGGGCGCGGACGGTTTCTCCCGGCAAGGCAAACGCCACAAAGACAGCGCGACCGCTTGCTCCCGTCAGGGGATCGAGCAGGCGGCCCATGGATTCGCCGCCGTAGGTGGGGATGGTCAGGGAAACTTCGATTTCTGCCATGCGATTCAAGCCCGGTTCCGGCTGGAGGCCAGGTCGTGGTCACCGGTCAGTCGGAACATAAACTGGATGAGAGGGCCAATCCCAAAGGCAAAAGCCAGCGTGCCGACGCCGATCTTCCCGCCAAGCAGCCAGCCGACCACCAGCACGCTACTTTCGATCATGCTGCGCACCAAACGAATACTCCAACCCGAGCGACGGTAAAAAGCCATCATCAGCCCGTCGCGCGGGCCTGCGCCCAGGCGGCTGCCGAGGTAAAGCGCGCTGCCCAGGCCGCTGCCGAGCAAACCGGCCACCAGCCAGAAGATTTGCAGTGGGAGCTGGCTGGCAAGGGGGGTAACGAGTAACATCAGGTTAGTAACGGTGCCGATGATCATGATATTCAAGATCGTCCCGATGCCCGGTTTCTCGCGGATCGGAATCCATAATAACAGAACCAGGATGCCTATAAATATCGAAACCGTGCCAATTTGCACACCGCTGACTTTTGCAAGCCCATCATGCAACACTTCCCAGGGACTTAAACCAAGCTGGGATTGTTTCATGAAAGCAATCCCGATTCCAAAACAAACCAGGCCCGCCAGCAATTTGAACCAGCGCTGAAAAGAAATGTTTAAGATCGTCTGCATTCACTTCACGGAAAATTCTCAGGTATAAAAAGCCGCGAGTTTGTTCGCGGCTTCTTTTGCAGCAAATTTCAGGGCTTCGTATTTCCGGTACCGGCGTTAGCGCAGGAAAAATGAAAGCGCGATCAAAATCACGAAGAAACTAGCAGCCAATACACCGATACGCTTCAGGTCTCTCTTGATATTGGTGTAATCGGGGTTGAACTCCGCCACCACACTGCTGCGTTGAGCGCCGGCAAAGGTGGGGGTGGACCTGCTTGATATACTTCTGGATTTTCTGGGCATGATTTTTCTCCTAAGGGCTTTGTAAAACAGCAGATACAACGATCCGCTGATTATCGATCAGGTATGGATAACACGAGATGAGCGTTACGGCTGCGTTAGCCGTCGAATTCATTACATCCACGCGGGTTGGCTCGACGATCTGTGCGCCGGTGACGACATAGGTGTAATGTCGCTGGTTTGTGGACAGGATGACGACGTCTCCGGGCTTGAGCCGGTCGATGTTGCGGAAAATTTCACCGAAGATGTCATCGTGCGCCGAAAGGACGATGTTCCCGTTTTCGCCCGGGTCCGGAGTCCCGATATGTTGGGCGACACCTTTTTTGAGCTGCTCCCAGCCATCGCCCTGCACGACGGGCGCGTCCACGCCGATGGCCGGGATCTGGATGCGGACCGCCTGCTGCAGCCCTGCTGTGGGAACCGGGATGTTTGCCAGCGATTGCACCAGCGGGCGCAAATGCTCGGGAATCTCAGCATCGTTGGGCTGTGCGCCGTTCGGCGCATTGGGCGGCGTGTGCCCTGAGGGCAGTACCACCGCAGTAATTAATGCCGTCGGCGCGCTGGTTGGTTGTTGGAGGGATGCCACTGCCTGCTGGTTGAATGTTTGCAACATCCAAAACCCGATAAACACCATGCCAATTAGACCGACAACCGCCAAGACTTCCACACCCAGCAAAACGCGATCCAATAACACACGGCGCTGGCTTCTGCCATTTTCTGCCAAGCCATCCTGAGGGTTGTTCTCCTCGGGTGTTTCGACCACGCGTCCCAAGTGAACGTCCACTTCCGGGTCGGAGGCGAGCGCCAAAACGCGCCCGGTGCGTCGAAAGCCTTCCAAACGGTCTTTGCGCGACACCCGGCGCTTATCCAGCAACAGGCGACGTAATTCTTCAACAGAAAGATCTTCTGGACGCTTGTCACTCATTGACAGGGATTATACCCCTTGCGGTCACAAATGCGCAGCACAATGTTGCGCTTTTTTCTTAAGCGGAAAAGCGCAATTTGTCCTAACGGGCATTCCATGACCCGGGGCATTATATGCCGCGATTGGACGCGCATCTGGAAGATTGAGAACCGGTTCTTTTGAAGCGTTGGCCGTAGGTCAGCGATAGACCGCGGGGGTTCCCAAAGAAGCGGAAATCCCCGACAGCTTTGCCGGGGACTTCCAGGCTCACATCCGCACTAATTGCCTCGCAATTGCGCCAGCAGGGAACGATACTCATCCGCGTTTGGCGGGTTCATTGAAAGAATGCGATTGACGACCTCAATCAGGCTTGCCTTGTCATTACTTTCCATCAATTTGTCGCCGACGCCATCGAGTATGGAAATCGCCTCGGCGGTGCGCCCAACTTTATGCAATTCGTCGGCCAGGGCGCGCTGCAACATGAGTTGCGCGCTGTGTTCTTCGAGCAATTTTTCAATGAACGGGATTGCATCCTGGTGTTTGCCGTTGCTTTCGAGGTAACTGATAAATGACTCAAGCTCGGCCTGGGCCTGCGGGACCTGCGCCAGGCGCAGATTGAGTTCGATCAGGTTTTGACGCACGGAAGCATCGTCCGGGCGCAGGGTGCGGATTTGCTCGAAAACGCGCATTGCCTGCCGCCAGTCGAGGCGCTGCATGTCGATGTCGGCCATGCGCTGGAGGATTTTAACGTTCCAGTTATGGTTGGCATTGGGCTGTTGGGCCAGGCGCAAGGTGGTGGTGAAGGTCTTGCGCGCCATGTCCAACTCTGCCAGGCGGTAGTAAATATCGGCCAGGTCCATGTATTCCGAAATGGCTTCATTCACCTGCCCACGCGCAGTCAACTGTTCGATCAGCCGGGTGCGCGCCGCCAGGTCCATCGGAGAGAGCTGAATAATCCGTTTAAGCAGGTTGGTGGCCTGTGAAGCTTCGCCGCGCACGCTATAGGAATTGGCAACGATTGTAAATTTTGTGATCGCCTCCGGCGTGCGGCCCTCGCGGATGAGCAGGTCGCCAATCAGAATATGCAGAGGCAGATAGGTGGGCGCGTAAGACAGGGCATGGAAAGCCTCATCCATGGCGGAGCGCAGGCGATTGGAGCGCGCCAACTGGTTGACATGGTTCATTGCTTCGATCACATTGCTGGATTGCGCCTGGATGACGATCTCAGCCAGGGGTAACGCCTGTCCGCCTTCCGGCTTTGGCATCCCATCGCGCGTCTTCAACAGGTGTTGTCGCCAATTTACACGGATGAGCATTTTTTCCACGTTGTCGCACAGTTTGGTCTGGGCCTTTTCGTCACTATCGCGGTTCAGGGCTTCAATCAACGGTTCATATAATTGCAGGATTGCGTCAGCCTGATCGGGTTCAACCACAGCGGCATCGGCGATCTTGAGCGCCTCCAGATATTCGTTGGCAGCTTCTTTCGTGCGGTTGAGCTTGCGCAAGGTATGCCCGCTCAACAGACGAGCCGCCAAGGCATAATCGTTATGTTTAAGACATTGTTGGAGTGCGCGTAATGCGCTTTCTGCCTGGTTGGTATTTGCGCGCAGCATCCCCAGATTGAAATGCGCTGCCGGATGTTTGAAACCACACTCAATGGCCCGCTCGATTTCATCAGCGGCAGCGGCGTCCTGGTTTTTGGTCTGGGCGTCAATGGCCTGACTCAGGTGCAACAGGATATTGGTTTGCTCCGAACCCTGCATCGAAAGCTGGCCCGTGCTTTTCATAATGGATTGCAGCCCGCGCCGCGCCTGGGCCTCGCTGCTATCGTCAGACAAGTCGAATAACACTTCGGCCAGCACCTGCAACGCCTTCTGGCGTCCCTCCGTGATCGGGTCCGAGCTTTCCTCCAGGCGTTGTTTGGGCGCTTCCAGTTCCTTGACGGCCGCCATGCGCAATGGGCCGGTGCCGCCTTTGGGGCGCATCGGCTTGGGAAGCATTCTTCCCGCTTTCACAAAGGTTAACGCCTGGCGGATTTCGGCATTGTTCGAGTCGAGCAGCCCGGCGTGATCAAGCAGTTCAGTGGCCTTTTGCGGGTTGCCGTTGTTTTGCACAAGGCTGGCCAGCGCAATATATTCATTGATTGCCTGCCGGAACTGGCCGGTTTTTTCATGGATCATCGCCAGACGCGAACGCGCGCTGAGGTTTTCAGGGTTGAGTTGCACAACCCGCAGCCAGTTTTCAATCGCTTTTTCGGGTTCGCGCGCTTTCAGGTACAACTCCGCCGCCTGCATGGCAGATTGGATGGCCTCATTCAAACTGCCCTGGCGCTCATAGATTTGCGCCATTCTTTCAAATGCGACCGCATCTTCAGGGCTGACCCTCGCCACGCGGATATAGGTCTTCAACGCATCGCTATAGCGCTGGAGCTGGTATTGGGCCAACGCGAGGCTGTTCAAGGCTTTGGCATTATCGGGAAACTCATCAATCGCCTTCTGGTACGCCAGCACAGCCACATCCCACGTCTGATCCCATGCGGCAGAGTGGCCCTCATTCATTGCTTTCTGGTAAACATCTTCGCGTCCAGCCATATTTTCACCCAAATCAGTTGTTAGAGATTAGACAATTAGAGAGTAGAGAAAAGTCCGCTTAAGTCTGTTTGTCCGTTTCAAATCCGTTACTCATCTGACCCCAACTCCTCCCCCACCGCGCCTCGGTCGAAAGCGGAATGCTCATCGGATAGGCTTCTTCCATGACTTTCTGAACAACTTGCGCAGTCTCTTTACGTTCCTGCTGCGGGCATTCTATCACAATCTCATCGTGTACCTGGAGCAACATTTGCCCTTTTAAGCCCGCGTTTGCCAACGCCGCCGGGATTTGCAGCATGGCGATCTTCATGATATCTGCCGCCGTACCCTGGATCGGCGAATTGATCGCTTCGCGCTCCTCACGGTTGCGCGTCTGCGGATTGGTGCCTGATTTCAAGGCCGGGAAGTAGCGCCGCCGCCCCAACAGCGTCTCGACGTAACCCTGCGAAGCTGCCAGCTTGCGGATATTATCCAGGTAGCGCTTCACACCGGGGAATTTTTCGAAATAAGCCTTCACGAAGTCTTCGGCCTCGCGCAACGTCAAATCCGTCGAACGGGTCAGCCCAAAAGACGACATGCCGTAAATCAGCCCAAAGTTGACCGCTTTGGCGTGCCGCCGCTGCTCTTTGCTGACCTGCTCCAGCGGAACCCCAAAGATGGCCGCCGCCGTCGTGGCGTGGATATCCTGCCCGGCGCGGAACGCATCCAGCATCGACTCGTCACCGGCCATCACGGCTACTATACGCAACTCCACCTGCGAGTAATCCACCGAGATCAGCAGGTTGCCGTCTTCGGCGATGAAGCCGTTGCGCACGCGCCGCCCCAACTCGGTGCGGATCGGGATGTTTTGCAGGTTCGGGTTCGACGACGAGAGCCGTCCCGTCACCGAACCGGCCTGACCATAGGAGGTATGCACACGCCCATTTAACGGGTCTACGGCGGCGGGCAGCGCATCCACGTAGGTCGATTTCAGCTTGGCCAGTTCGCGGTGCTCCAGCACCATGTCCACCACCGGGTGCATGCCGCGCAGTTCTTCGAGCACGTCTGCCGAAGTCGAATAGTGCCCGCTGGCGGTCTTTTTGCCGCGGTCGGGCGGCGCAAGGTGCAGAGTCTCGAACAGCACGTCCGAAAGCTGCTGGGTGGAGTTGATATTGAACGGCTTGCCCACCGCCGCGAAAACGTCCTTTTCGATTTCGGCGATGCGCGCCGTCAGCACCTTCGACATCTGATGGAAAAAGTCCAGGTCAAGCCGCACGCCCTGCATTTCCATCCCGGCCAGCACCGCCACCAGCGGCATCTCGATCTCGTAAAACAGCTTCTCAAGATGGTCGCGCTTCATATCATTGGCAAGCAGCGGCATCAGGCGCAGGCAGGTCTCGGCGTCGGCGGCGGCATACGGCGCGACCTTCTCCACCGGCACCTCGGCCATCGAAATCTGCTTCTTGCCTTTGCCGATCAGTTCGTCGATGTGCGTCATCTCCTCGCCCAGCCGCGCCAACACCAGGTTTTTCAGCCCCAGGTTGCGCGAGTTCGGGTCCACCAGCCACTCGGCGATCATCGTGTCGAAACTGAGCGGCAAGACTTTCAGGCCGTGCCGCGCCAGCACCAGGTAATCGTATTTGACGTTATGTCCGATCTTTTGGATGGCAGGATTGGTGAGCGGTTCCGTCAAAGCGGCGACGACCACATCGAGGGGCAGTTGCTCCGTTTCGATGTGCCCCACCGGGATATACCACCCTTTGCCTGCTTCCGTTGCGAGGGAAATGCCCACCAACTCAGCCTGCATCTCCTCGGTGGATGTGGTCTCGGTATCGAAGGAGATTACCCGCGCCTTTTGGAGCGCCGCTGCCAGGCTGTTGAGTTTTTCCGTTGTGTTGACAATTTCCGTCACCGGGCCGCTGACCGGGCGCACCAGTTGAATGACCGGCGCGGGCGCAGCTTCCTCGCCAAAAAGCGACAACTGCCCCTGC
The DNA here is from genome assembly GCA_049792555.1 of Anaerolineales bacterium. Lineage (GTDB taxonomy): Bacteria > Chloroflexota > Anaerolineae > Anaerolineales > Villigracilaceae > UBA5195. The sequence goes on along the minus strand of JBARBA010000098.1, from coordinate 1,841 downwards.
GTTGCGTTACGTCCCGGTTTGGGCGCAACAGCCGCCGCCGGGCCATTCTTAAGCGCTTGCAGCCGCGTAATCAACGAGCGGAACTCCAGCTCGCGGAAGAGTTTCTCCACCACCGCCGGGTCGAAGTGGTCGGGACGGGCCTGCTCCAAATCCAGCGGGATCGACAAATCGGTGCGGATTTGCGCCAGGTCGCGGCTCAGGTAGGCGGTGGCCTTGTTCTCTTCCAGCCTGGAGCGCACTTTCGGCGCGATCTGGTCGAGGTGGGCGTAGATGTCGTCCAGGCTGGTATAGGTCTGGTACAGCGCTTGGGCGGTCTTCTCGCCCACGCCCTTCACGCCGGGGATGTTATCCGACGTATCGCCGATCAGCGCCTTGTAATCCACCACCAGCCGCGCCGGGACGCCGAACTTGGCGATCACGTCGGCGTCGGTGGCGTAATCTTTGGCGTCCGAGAGCTTGCCTTCGGGCAGGTTGACAATGATGTGGTCGCCGACCAGTTGCAGCAGGTCGCGGTCGCCGGTGATGATGCGCACGCCCAGGCCCTGCGCGGCGGCCTGCTTGGCCACCGAGCCGAGCACGTCGTCGGCCTCGAAGCCTTCCATCTCCAGGCGCGGAATGTTGAAAGCGTCCACCAACTGGCGGATGCGCTCGATCTGTGGGCGCAAGTCTTCGGGCATCTTGGCGCGCGTGGCCTTGTATTCGGGGAACAGTTCGTCGCGGAAGGTCTTGCCCGTATCGAAGGCCACCGCCAGGTAATCGGGCCTTTCCTGCTCCAACAGGCGCATCAACACACTGGCGAAGCCGTAAATCCCGGCGGTTGGCTCGCCTTTGGAAGTCTGCCAGCGTTGCGAAGTCCCCGCCCCGGTCAGGGCGAAGTAGGTGCGGTAAGCGAGGGCGTGTCCGTCAATCAAGGTGAGAATGGGTGGCATGGTATTAATTTACCATAGAATGAGGGTTTTGGTTTGGGGATAAAGGGCAGACGACCTCCGAGTTCGCTTGTCCCCGCAGGGGGTAAAGAACCCGGAGGTCTTGAAAATGGACGCGGATGGGATGAATGATCCCGATCACTGCTGCGACCGGCAGGGCAAAGACGATCGGCAGAAAAACGGCAAGGACATAGTGCAGCCAGTGCGGCGTTTTTGCGCCGCGTTCTGCCGGAAGGCAGTAGGCGGGCAGGTAGACCATCAGGCCGTAGACAAAAATCCACAGGCCGAATTCGGCGAAGCCTTGTCCGCCTGAATAAATGCCTTCGATGACGGTGCCCGTCAGTCCAAAGAGCAGGAAAACGACATTGGGGCTGAAATCGTAGCGCCGGAGCAGGAAGGCCCAGCCGATAAACATCGGGATGAACACCACGACGCTGTGCAGGCAGACCACGTCGAAATAGTTAGTCGAGGCGGTGATATAGGCTGCGCCCAACGGCACGCCGAACACGGGTGCCAGGTTGGTCATCCAGGTGGTGACGACCTCTTCCAACAGCGCCAGGCCGGTGGCAAACAGGATGAATTTTACCTGCCAATTTACCTGAATGGACAGCACAATCGTTCGGACAGGCTCCCGCAATAAACGCATCAGCCACCCACCGAGCGCGATCCACAGCAGCACCAGCCCCAGGCCCATCAATATCTCGGCGCGGAAAACGGGACGGCCCGAAGCCATTGCAATGATTACAACCCCGCCGGTGGAGATGGCCAGCCAGGCGGCGATGATTTTGATTAGAAGTGCGCTTTTCAGGAACGGTTTCATCTGTGGTTTTGGTGGATCAGCTTAAATCACATCCGAGCTGGTTTGACGGGAAAAGCCGCCAGACGCCAGCCCGTATGTCGGGATTAATCCCGACA
>JBARBA010000097.1:0-11860 GCA_049792555.1 Anaerolineales bacterium | reverse complement strand
GGGGAATGGGAAGTCTTGCCTTGAGCTTGTTGAAGGGTTGAAGGTTACTTCAGGCATCTTGCTGTTCAATTACAAATAGAACGCGAATCAGTTCGGATTTTGCGGATCAGCGCGGATTCTTTTTAAGGTTTACCCGCGAAAATCCGCTCCATCCGCCGAATCCGCGTTCTATTTTGTAGCGCCTGAGCAGTCATACATCTAATCGGCGGGGGAGACGCCCAGGTCTTCGGGCGTGACGTGGACGTTTTCGAATTCCCAAAAGGTCAGGTTTTTGGCGGACAGGTCTTTGTGCGCCTTGAGTTGCTCGAACAGGCCCTGGTAGCTGGCAGGGATGGCGGTTTCGGCTTTTAGGCCCAGTTTGCGGGCAATCGCGGCGATGGCTGCGGGGCTTGCGCCTTCGATTTCGACAAAGTGTCCGTAGGGCAGTTCGTCGAGCGTGACCATGGCTCCTTCGAAGTCGTACATGGCGCGGTATTTTTCGTAGACCATCGAGACGCGGTAGCCCAGGCTTTCGATGAACTGTTGGGCGGTGTCGAAGTCGCTGACCACCATCTCGATCTCGGCGCGCGCCAGCGCCCCGCCGATGCGTTCGCCGGGGCCTTTGTAGGTCAGGCGCACGTCGTCGAATTTGCGCAGACGCAACACTTTATGCTGGCGTTCGAGGCTGCCTTGCGCGTCGTCGAAGCGCAGGTTGTACTCGAAGCCGCGCGCCACGCGGCAGGTTGCGCCGAGCGCCAGCAGGCGGGTTTCGATGGCTTGCAGCTCGCGCACGTAGAACTTGGATTCGATTTCCTGGCCGTTGGTTGTCATATCTTTTTTCATCCACGAAGTACACGAAGGGGCACGAAGTTTAAGAGCTTTTTTGGGCGCGCTTCTCAAGGACAGACGCGATGTCCGTCCAGACTTGATCGCGCTGGCCGTTGTCTTTGGAAAAGGTAATGACTGGCTGGCCGTCTTTGGGCAAGGCTTGCAGGCTGCCGAGCGCCGGGTCGTTTTGCCACAGACAGGGACGGACGATAATCGGAATGACGCGCGCTTGCATTTCCTTGCGGCGCTGTAGCAGTTTGGGTTGCTCTTCATTCTGAATGAAGCGCGAAGCCAGGTAATCGGGGCTGACCAGCAGCAGCGCCAGGTCGCAGTTGTCCATTGCGCCCTGGATGGATTGGTGCCATTCGTCGCCTGCTTCGATGTCGCGGTCTTGCCAGACGTCCACGATGTCGCGATTTTGCAAGCCGGTCAGCATGGTGACCAGTTCGTCTTTGTAGGCTTCGTCCTTGTGCGAATAGCTGATAAATATTTTCAGGGATGTGGTGTCATGGCTTTGCTTGCCTGCTAATGTCTGCTCCCACTGCTCGTGCAATGCTCGCCGCAGGGACGCGAAGCTGGCATGTGTGAGCGGGATGGCGTACAGGCCCAACACCAGGTCGAACAGGCTGACCGGGTAATGGGTCTCGTCGCAGAAATTGCCGGGGGTGCAGCCTTCGAGCGTATGCGCACTTTGGCGGCCCTCGCAGGCCAGCGCCAGCACTTTCTTATTGCCGTCTTTCAGTCGCGTTTGGATCAGTTGCGCGTCGGCGGCCAGGGGAGGGGTGTTAAATGCCTTTTTGTAGGCGGGTGTATCCAACAGGATGACGAAATCGTCCGGTTTGACGGCGGCGGCCTGCTCGATAACGTAAACGCCCGCGTCGCGCAAGTCGTGGATCAGTTTTTCGGCCCAGACGGCTTGTTCGGGCAGGCGGCTGAGGTAGCAGCGCGGCGCGGCCCACGCACGCCGGTAGCCCTTGACGCGCGTCAACTGCACTTCGTAGGCGCTGCGCAGGCGCGCGACGGCTTCTTCGCGCTGCAGCCAGGCGGACGCGCCGAGGCCGATGCCTTGCGGTTTGTCGAAATCGGGCAGGACGGTCTTCTCGCCGCACTCGTCGCAAAAGACGAAGGTTTTGTTTTCGCGCACGCGCTTGACGACGGTAGCGCGTTCGATGCGGTGGCCCTGAGGGCAGGCCACCGGCGGGAAGCGCGTCACCTCCACCTCGCGTTGGTAGAGGAACTGCTCGAACAATTCCTGGAAGCGTGCGCGCCCGCGCGCGGGCAGATCGTCGCCGTAATACAGCACCAGTTCGATCTCGCCCTCGCGCTCTTCGATCAGGCGGAAGCCACAAATCTGGCCCACGCCCATTTCGTACTGCGCCTGGTTTTGCCACTGGTTGATGCGCGTGAAGGAGGGGGTGTAGCCCAGCAGCACCACCAGCGAGGCGTACAGGTTTTCGACGCGCCCGCGCACCACGTACGAGACGTCGTCCGTCGCGGGCAGGTCGTCTTGCAGAGGACGCTTTTGCTTGATCAGGCTGGGGAAGATCAGCAGCGTGTCGCTGCCCAGCGTCTCGCGGAAGCAGATGTTGTGTTCCAGGAAGCGCAATACGGCGGCATCCAGCAGGATTTGCTGCTCGGCTTTTTCCAGCCCTTTGAGCTCATCGAATGAAAATTTGCCCTGCAACAGGTCGGTTTCGCTGACCGCGCCCAGCTCGCGCGAGTTTTTGTCGGCCAGCAGCATGATGGATGCGGCCAGGTTGACCAGCAGCTCGGGCGTCAGCAGGATGTGTTCTTCGCCCGCCGAACTGCGCAGCACGGCCACGTAGCCGTGCGTCTCCAAGTGGCCGACGGCTGTCATCATCTCGGCGTCGGTGAATTTCCAATCGCCCAAGACCTCCGAGTTCTTTAAGAACTCGGAGGTCTGTTGCTCCAGTTGCGCGCGCAATTCCTTCGGGCTAACCAGCACTCCCTTGCGTTCGGTCTTTTCCTTGAGCGCCAGCACGTAGTCTTTGATGCGCTTGAAGGTCAGGGTGGTGACGGTGGCCGTCATCTCGTCCCAGGGAATTTGCGCCTTAAGTCTTTCCAGCAAATCGTCCAACCCCTCGCCGCTCATCGCGCTGGTGCTGATGTAGCCGCCCTGGATGCCGTAGCGCTGGCAGAACTGATCGAGTTCCTGTTGCGAAAGGGCGGGCGCGCCGCGGTCGACGCGCGCGCCGACCAGCACGGTGGGCGGCAGGCTGCCCTTGCCTTTGAGCTGTTCCAGCCAGAACTGCGCACCCTTGAGCGGGTCTTGCCGGTTGCTGGGGTCGAAGAGCACCAGCGCGGCGGCCACGTTTTCGAGGAAGATGGCATGGATTTGGCGGTAAACGGGCTGACCGGCCAAATCCCACAGCACGGCTTCGCATTCGGTGCCGTCCTTGCGCCTGCCGCCAAGCTGCGGGATCGACCAGAACTGCTGGCCGTGCGTGGAAGCGTGTTCTTTGAATTCATTATGCGCCAGCCGCCAGCCCAGCCCGGTCTTGCCCACGCCCGAATCGCCGACCAGCACAAGTTTGGCAGTAGTGTAGTTGACGCTCTTTTGCGCCTGACCGAGCAGGATGGCTTCATCCAACTCCCAGATGCGGATGATGCGGTCTTCTTCGCCCAGCGTCGCCAGGATGGGCAGGCGGGGGTGAAAGGCGAGGCCGGGGAATATACTTCTTCGATTAGATGGTTCATCTAGCACCGCCGCGCATGCCCAGGTGTCGCAACGCCAAAGGCGGGCAGCATTATCTCTGCTTTTGGAAGCCAGCCAGCGGCTATCTGTGGAAAAGGCGGCATAGTTCATCCCTTCAGAATGCCCTTCCAACACCTGTAATGCCTTGCCGCTGATAGCCTTCCACAGGCGGATAGTTTTATCTGACGAAGTCGAAACGATGCGCTGACTATCAGGAGACCATGCCACGCTATAAACCGAATCAGTATGCCCTTCCAATGTTTGCAAGTACTTGCTGCTGACTGCATCCCACAGGCGGATGGTTCTATCACTGGAAGCCGATGCAAGGCGCTGACCATCGGGTGACCACGCTATATCCCAAACATGATTGCTATGTTCTTCCAAAGTTTGTAACGCCTTGCCTCCGGCCGTCTCCCACAGGCAACTGGTACCGTCAAAGGAAGCCGAGGCGAGACGCTGACCATCTGGCGACCATGCCACACTTTGGACACTTTCGGCATGCCCTTTCAGTGTTTGCAATCGTCCGCCGCTGGCGGCATCCCACAAGCGAATGGTTGTATCATCCGAAGCCGAGGCGAGGCGCTGACCATCCGGCGACCACGCCACACTTTTCACAATGTCAGTATGCCCTTGCAAGGTGCGCACACACGCCTCGCTGCACACGTCCCAGATGCGAATGGTTCTATCTGCAGAAGGCGAGGCAAGGTATGTGCCATCCGGCGACCATGCGATGCGTGTTATATAGCCTCTATGTCCGCGCAAGACCTGGCGCAGGGTCAGGCCGGGCACGGGCGAGCCGCCAATTTCGGTGAAGGTTTTGTCGGTCATAGAGGTTGCTCCGGGGCGTGTTGGTTTCGATACGGGCGGCTGAAGAACGCCGCCCTACTCAACCAACGATGTATGGTTTTTTTGAATAGTTGGGCGGTTAGAAAAAAACAACAACAATAACCACCCGATAATTGAATGTTTCTGGTGGTTGAGTAGCTCCGAGCGATAGCGAGGAGCGTATCGAAACCACATCGTCTGGCAATTGGTAAAAAACCCTAAAGGTCTTCCTGGCCCGACAAATAAATTCTTATGTCGAAAAGTCTCGCCGGAATATGCGCTTTTACGCAGGAAAGAGCTTTAGGGTTTGTATGGTTCGATAAAGAAGCTGGTCAGAAAAATTATAGCACGGACAAGTCCGCCAGGTGGGGGCAAAAGGCCGTAGACTGATGGGACGGGGGCAAAGCGATTGCAGCGGGAATAAGTCATCGACGATGACTTATTGAATCAACGTCGATGACTTATCGACTCATCGACGTTGACTTGATGAATCAACGTCAATGACTTGGTGAAAATCTGGTCGCAGGGCATATTCTCCGGCGCGACGGCCACCCGGCAATGCGCCGCCGGGTTCGGGAGTATAATTTTTCGACCATCACGACCCAACCACGAGGTTTCAAATGCGCAAGACCACGCTGTTAATCACACTGCTACTTATCTCCATCTGCCTGAACGCCTGTTCCCCCGCCACCGTCGCCACGCCGCAGCCGCAGGGATTGAAAGTGCTGGCGGCGGAATCGTTCCTGGCGGATATTGCCCAAAACGTGGCCGGGGAGCGTCTGACGGTCGAGGCGCTCGTCCCGCCCGGCGTGGACCCGCACGAGTTCGAGCCTGCGCCGCAGGATATCGCCAAGATCGCGCAGAGCCGGATGTTGATCGTCAACGGCCTGGGCTACGAAACCTGGCTGCAAAAGACCCTTGAAAACGGCGGCGGCCCAGGGCAGGCGGCGCTGGTGGTCGTTGCCAGCAAAGGGCTGACCCCCATCGTCGACCCGTCCGGCGAACACGCCGAGGGCGACCCGCATATGTGGATGAACCCCATCAACGTCATCCGCTATGTCGAAAACATCCGCGACGGTCTGACGCAGATCGACCCGGCGGGCAAGGCGACTTACGCGCGCAACGCCGAGGCCTACACCTATCGCCTGCGCGACCTGGACCAGATGGCCAGACGCCAGACCAGTTACATCCCCGTCGAAAAACGACTGCTGGTCACCAACCACGATTCGTTGGGGTACTTTGCCCAGGCCTACGACTTCAAGATCGCGGGGACGATCATCCCCGGCGTGACCGATGCGGCCTCGCCTTCGGCGCAGGAGTTGGCCGCTTTGATCAAGGCCATCAAGAGCAGCGGCGCGCCCGCCGTCTTTTTGGGCGTGGGCGACAACCAGACGTTGGCGCAGCAGATCGCCGCCGAGACCGGCGTCAAAATCGTCAGCGATATTTACGTGGAAGGTCTCTCCGCGCCCGGCGGCCCGGCGGCAACTTACATGGACATGATCCAATACGATGTCACCCAAATCATCGCCGCGCTGCAATAACGTGCAACTCCAGCGCAAAATCTTTATCCGCAGATTTCGCAGATTTTAAGATTTAAAAAAATCTGTGTAATCTGCGCAATCTGTGGATTGTTTTGGCGGATGTGGGTGTATGATTGGTTAGCTCGAAATTTATTGGTTGCATGACGAGGCCCAAAATGACCATCCTGACCGATGTGCTCGACCGATTGACTCAACCGGGGGAACTGTACGAAGCCCTGCCCGATAAAGCCTTGCGCTGCACCGCCTGCGGACACCGTTGCCTGATCCGCCCCGGCAAGCGGGGCATTTGCCAGGTGCGCTTCAACGCCGACGGCCAACTGCGCGTGCCCTGGGGCTACGTGGCCGCGCTGCAAGCCGACCCCATCGAGAAAAAACCCTTCTCGCACGTCCTGCCCGGTTCGACGGCCCTGACCTTTGGGATGCTGGGCTGTGATTTCCACTGCGGGTACTGCCAAAACTGGCTGACCTCGCAGGTCGCGCGCGACCCGCAGTCAGATGCGGCCATCAACTACGTGCGCGAGATCAGCCCCCGGCAAATGGTGGACGCCGCGCGCCGCGCCCAAGCCGAGGTGATCGTCTCGTCGTATAACGAGCCGCTGATTACCAGCGAATGGGCCGTGTCAGTCTTCAAGGAAGCCAAAGCCGCCGGGCTGATGTGCGCCTACGTCTCGAACGGCAACGCCACGCCCGAAGTGCTCGAATACATCCGGCCTTATATTTCGGCCTACAAGGTCGATTTGAAGTCGATGCAGGATAAAAACTATCGTCAGTTGGGGGGTGTGCTCAAAAACGTGCTGACCACCATTCAAAATGCCCACGATTTGGGGCTGTGGGTCGAAGTGGTGACGCTGGTTGTCCCCGGTTTCAACGACAGCACCGAAGAACTCTGGGAAGCGGCGCGCTTCCTGCGCGGCGTCTCGGCGGATATTCCCTGGCATGTGACCGCCTTCCACCAGGATTACAAGATGAACGGCCCCGATAACACGCCCGCCAAGACGCTGCTGCGCGCCGCCGAAATCGGGCGCGAGGCCGGGCTGAACTACGTCTACGCCGGCAACCTGCCGGGCAAGGTGGACGAGTACGAAACGACGTTTTGTCCAATGTGCAGGATGGCGCTGGTGCGTCGAAGCGGGTACACCATCAGCGCGTACGCCCTCACCGGGCAGGGCAAATGTCCCTCGTGCGGGACAAAGATCGCGGGTCGCTGGCCGCAAGACCCAAAGTCGGTGAAACTGCACGGCATCGGCATCCCGCTGCCAGTGCGCTAGGCGTCCCTTCTTAAACATGAAAATCTATTTTATATCAGACAGGTGGTTGAGTAAACGACGGTGATGTTTCCGTCGTCGTACCCTGGCACCGCCCGCCAGGGCAGGTGTCGAAACCACCGGGTATTCATGTAAACAATTGTAGGTGGTTTCGATACAGCGGCTGGGGAACGCCGCTTACTCAACCACCGCCGATGATTGAGAAGCTACAGATCGTCTGCGTAATGGCAGGCGGAAAAATGCCCCGGACGTATTTCGCGCAGCAAGGGTTCTTCTATGGAACAATTTTCCCGGGCAATTGGGCAGCGCGGGTGGAAACGACAGCCCGAAGGCGGATTGATCGCGCTGGGAATTTCGCCAGCCGGCATTGGCTCGGTGCGCCGGTGCAGCGGGTCGGGCACGGGAACGGCTTCGAGCAATGCGCGCGTATAAGGGTGGGCGGAATGCTCGTAGACCGCGTTCAGCGGCCCGATCTCGCATAATTTGCCGAGATACAACACGGCAATACGGTCGCAAACATACTTGGCTGTGGCGAGATCGTGCGTGATGAAGAGATACGTGAGATTGAACTCTTGCTTGAGCTTCATCATCAAGTCCAGCAAGAGCGCCCGCACCGAAACATCGGCCATGGCGATGGGTTCATCGGCCACGATCAGGTCTGGCACTGTGACCAGCGCCCTGGCAATTGCCACACGCTGACGCTGTCCGCCGCTGATCTGGTGCGGATATTTGTCGTAGAACTGCTGCGCAGGGGCAAGCCCAACTTTTTCCAGGATTTCCATGACAAGGCGACGGCGTTCTGCGGGTTGTTCCGTCAGGTGGATTTGCGCCGGGTGGCCGATGGCCTCGCCAATGGTCATGCGAGGGTTGAGCGAAGCCAACGGGTCTTGAAAAATGACCTGCATGCGCGAACGCAGGCGGCGCATTTGCTCGGCCGGCAGGCTGCCCAGGTCAACGCCGTCGAAGATCACCCGCCCTGCGGTTGGCTCCAGCAAACGCAGCACCAGCCGCCCAACGGTTGACTTGCCGGAGCCGCTTTCCCCGGCCAGTCCAAACACTTCCCCTTTTTGAATGGAAAAACTGACGCCGTCCACGGCTTTGACGGTGGGAATCTGCCCGCGGTTCAAGAGACTGGCGAGAAAACCACTTTGCACAGGGAAGTGCTTGTACAAATTTTCAATACGCACAAGTTCGTTGCCGGGCAGTTCGTTCTCAGTCATTGCCATGCTCCTGGTAAAGCCAGCAGGAGGCCAAATGATCGCCTGCGACGGGGTTGAAGGCGGGTTCGCGCTTGCGGCAAACGTCCATGACCAAAGGACAACGCGGGTAAAAGCGGCAGCCGGAGGGCGGGTGCAGCAGGTTGGGGGGCGAGCCTCCCATTTTGTACAGTTCGGCGCCATCCAACAAAATATTGGGCACGGATTTTAGCAAACCCCGGGTGTAGGGATGTTTGGGGTCGGCGAAGACCTGGCGCACGTCGCCCACTTCGGCCATTTTGGCGGCGTACATGACGGCCACCCGGTCGGCAACTTCGGCAACGATGCCGATATTGTGTGTGATGAGTAAAATGGTCAGCCCGAACTCTTTTTGCAGTTCTTTGAGCAAATCGAGAAATTTGGCTTCGACGATGACATCCAGCGAGGTGGTCGGCTCATCGGCGATAATCAGGCTGGCGCGCAAGGCCAATGCCAACGAGATCATCACACGCTGACGCATCCCGCCGGACATTTGGTGGGGATACTCGCTCAGGCGTTCCCGGCGGATTCCCAGCCGCTCGACCAGTTCTTCGGCGCGCGCGCGGGCCGCCAGGGCCGAGACGCCCGGCTCGTGGGTGTGGATGGTCTCGGTCAAATGGTCGAGGATGCGCTGCACCGGGTTGAGCGAGGTCATGGGGTCTTGAAAGACCATGCCGATCTCGGCTCCGCGCACGTGTTGCATCTGGTTTTCCGAAAACGTCATCAGGTTGCGCCCGTTGAAGAGCAACTCGCCGCCGGTAATCCGCGCCGGGCCGCTGGGCAAACGCATCAGCGCTTTGCCCAGGGTCGATTTTCCGCAGCCGGATTCTCCCACCAACCCCAGAATTTCGCCGCGACGGATGTCGAGGGAGACATTGTCGACGGCATGGGCCGGGCCGCTGCGCGTCTGATAGTGAACCGCCAGGTTGCGGATGGAATACAGAATATCTTCGGCCATTAGCGCTCCCGCAACTTGGGGTTGAATATTTCCATCAACCCTTCACCCATCAAGGTGAAAGCCAATACGATCATCAAGATTGCCAGGCCGGGGAACGTAATCATCCACCAGGCCACCTGGATAAAGCGCTGGCCGCGCGCCAGGTCGATGCCCCAATCTGCCAGCGTGGGCGGCAGGCCCAGACCCAGGAAAGACAGCCCCGCTCCGGTCAGGATGGCGTCGGCCACGTTCACGGAGAAGATAATGGCCACAGACGGGATGACATTCGGAAAAATATAAAGACGCAAAATTTCGAAGTTGCTTGCCCCAATGCTCCTGGCGGCCTCCACATACAATTCTTCCTTGGCAGAGAGAGTCTGGCCGCGCACAATGCGGTAATAGGTGGGGATGTATAACACCGCAATGGCAACAATCACGTTGAACAAACTTGGCCCCAAGACAGCCGTGATGGCAATCGCCAGGATCAAGCCGGGGAAAGCGTACAAACTGTCCATCAGCAGGCTGAGCAACCGGTCGAAAGCTCCGCCCAGATAACCGGCGGCCAGCCCAAGCGGGACACCCAGCAGCAGGGCCACAATCGAGGCGCTGAAACCGATTAATAAGGCGATGCGCGTACCCCACAGCAAGCGGCTTAGAACATCCTGCCCGATGTCGTTGGTGCCCAGGATGAAACCGCCCGCATTGGCAGCCCCGCCCGTGATGCTTTCCGCGGCCCGCAAGGTTGGGAATTGCGCCGCAACCGGCTCAAACTCGGTGGACTGAACCACAGCGGCCTGTGTCTCGCCTGAGACAACCGACTGCAACACCTCGGTCAGGGTGGCATAGCGATTAATGCGCGGCCTGAGACGCAAAGCCCCCGGTTCATTTTTAATTTGCTCGTCGATCTTTTGCGCCTGTTCGTTCAATGCGCCGCCGGTCGGCAGGCCCTGCACCACGCCGATAACGGGGCGGGGGGCTGTATCCTCCACGGCCAGGTCTTTCAACGTATGCACGGGCGAATCTTTCAGCACCACCAACACCGGCAAAGCGGGCCGCGCGCCCGGGGCCAGGAATCTTGGCCCCACCAGGTCGTCGGGTGAATAAGGGGAGAAAAAGCCGGGGAAGACCGCAATCACGATAAAAGCCAGCACCATCAGCGCCGAAATGCTGACAAACCACCAATCGGCGCCATACCACCGGCGCGCGTTCAAGATGCGCCGGATAAAGCCCACCTGTTCAAGTTCAACTTCCCAGGGTTCGGCAGGGGTTTCGGGGGGGGATTCTTTGTTTATCACACTCAATACCTGACGCGCGGGTCTACCAGCGAATAAATTACGTCAACCGCCAGGCTGATTAAGGCCACCAGCATGGCAAAGACGGCAATGACGCTCTGCACAGCCGTGTAATCACGGGCGGAAATACGTTCCACCAGATAACTGCCCAGGCCAGGCCAGGAGAAGACCGTTTCGGTCAGCACGGCCCCGGCCAGCAGGATGGCAACCTGCAACCCGATCAAGGTAATCACCGGGATCATGGCGTTTTTCAAGGCATGGCCGTAGATCAGGACGTGTTCCCGGATGCCGCGCGCGCGCGCGGCGGAAATGTAGTCGGCCTGGAGCGTTTCGATCACATTGATGCGCGTCAGGCGCACAAAAACACCCGAAAGGATCAGTCCCAGGGTCAGGGTGGGCAGGATCAGGTGCAGCAGGACGGAAGAAAGCGCGGGCCAATTGCCGCTGATGAGAGCGTCAATGCTATAGATATTGGTGGTGTGAACAAGCGTTGTGCCAAGCACCGGGTCGATGCGACCGGAGATCGGCAGGATGTGGAACCAAACTCCGAAGAGCAGTTGCAGCATCAGGCCAAACCAAAAGAGCGGCAGGGAATAAATAACAACGGAATAAATGCGCAGAGCATAATCCAGGAAATCTTTGCGGTGTGAAACTGCCAGCGCGCCGCCCAGCACCCCGGTCAGCAGGGCCAGGATGGAGGCGGGGATGACCAACTCCAGGGTGGCAGGGAAGCGCTCGCTCATCTCGTCCATAATCGGACGATGGCCCCCGATCAACGAATCCCCAAACTGAAGGGTAAACATGCCGCCCAAAAAGCGCCCGTACTGAACGATGAGGGGATCGTTCAACCCAAGCTGGTCGCGGATTGCCTGAACAGCTTCCGGCGTCCCTTTTGGCCCCAGCGCCGAGCGGACGGGGTCGCCGGGTAAGACCCGCATCACAAAAAAGACCAGGCTGGCCAAAATGAAAATCATCGGCAGGGTCAAGCCGATGCGGGTCAGGATGTAACGGCGCAAACCGGTCGAGCCGCGCGCGAAAACATAAGCGAGCAGCAACAGGGCGGGGACGCCAATAATCAGGGCAATGAAAGCAATCGGTGACAAAGTTGATCCAGGGGAAGCAGGATGGGTGGGCGCAAATTCCCCGCCCATCCTGTTTCAGAACGTGAAAATTTATGGCTCTCTGAGAATTTCCGTGATCTCCATCACTCCCTCACCCCGTAGGTCGGGATTAATCCCGACC
>JBARBA010000096.1:0-2898 GCA_049792555.1 Anaerolineales bacterium | reverse complement strand
GGGAATTGTTCTATGGAAAACCCGGTCGCCGGGTTTCATGCTCTTGAACGGTCAGTTCTGGTCGGGCGTGCTGTCCATTGCCCTATTTTCCCTGCCCGCATCTGCCGATAGCTACCGCTTGTTGATTGTGCTCCCGACGGCAGTGATTATGATGGCGGTGGCCCTGAATTATATTCTGGAGATACAGGGTGTGGGGTGGGCGCAGGCGCGCAACACCTACATTATGATTGTGACTGTGGCCCTTTCCAGCTTGCTTGTATTCAACCTGTGGACTTATTATGTTGATTTTGCCGGGCAATGCAAATATGGGAGCGACGACGGCCCAACGCGCTTTGCGTCTTACCTGGGGAATTACGCCCGGAACGTCGACAGGGGCGATGAAATTTATTTGTTGAGCGACCAGATCTACCGGGTTGGCACCCACCAGTCGGTTGACTTTCTAAGCGGCAAACGCGCCATTGCGAACTTTACCGATCCTATCACCAGTCTTCAACCCAAGGCAAATGCAGTCGTTATTGCGAGTCCGAACCGCATCGCAGAGTTGCAAGCCTGGGCGGAGGCCCACCCGGATGGAAAAGTTCACACGGAATACGACTGCGGAACTTTGATGCTATATACCTTCCAATTCCCATAGAGGCGCATTTGGATCCGCAAGAATACGAAATCATGTACAGCGTTGAAGACCACCATTGGTGGTATTTGGGCATGGAAGCCATCACCCGCGCCATTCTCAACCGCTGGTATGCGCCCGGAGCAAACTTATCCATCCTGGATGCCGGCTGCGGGACCGGCGCAGCGCTGACAAGCTACCTGGCCGAATACGGCAAGGTGACGGGCTTCGACCTTTCCGGCATTGCGCTGGCGTTTTGCCGGAAACGGAAAGCGCCCAGGCTGGCGCAGGCTTCCGTTACCGATTTGCCTTTCGCAGCCAAAAGCTTTGACTTGATCACCAGTTTTGACGTGCTCTACGAGCGCGGCGTGGCCGACGACGCCGCCTCATTGACCGAATTTTCCCGCGTGCTGGTCAAGGGCGGGCGTGTCTTGCTGCGGCTGCCGGCCTATGACTGGCTGCGAGGCCAGCACGATGTGGGCATCCATACGGCCCGGCGTTATACCGCCGGGGAAGTCAAAGACCTGTTGCGTAAAACCGGGTTTTCCGTCGAAATTATTTCGTACGCCGATACTTTTTTGTTCCCTGCCGCGCTGGTAAAACGCATGGCGGAACGCATTTGGCCGCCGCCCGTTGACCAATCTGACCTGACCTGGAATGCTGGAAGTCTTAATCATCTTTTACGGAATATTTTGTCATTCGAAGCTCCATTCGTTTCACGTATTGGCTTGCCTTTCGGATTGAGTGTCATTGCCGTAGGAGAAAAAAAATGAACGAATTGATCCAGCCCCAAAAACGCATTTCCAGTATAAGCGCCGTTTTTCCCGCGTACAACGATGCGGGCACCATACCCAGCATGGTATTGACTGCCGCAGTCGCCATGAGTCAGGTTACAGACGATTATGAGGTGATCGTTACCAACGATGGCAGCAGCGATCATACAGGGCTGGTTTTGGATGAAATGGCAAAGTGCCGTCCAGAATTGCGCGTGATCCATCACCCGGTCAACAAAGGCTACGGGGCGGCATTGCGCTCGGGCTTTTCGGCGGCCACCAAGGAGTGGGTTTTTTACACGGATGGCGACGCCCAATATAACCCGCTGGAACTTGTCAGCCTCGTCAATGCTTTGGAAGATGGCGTCGATATTGTCAACGGATATAAGATCTCGCGCAACGACCCCATTATCCGCAAGATCATTGGGCGGTTTTATCATCACCTTGTCAAGATCGCTTTCGGCTTCAAGCTCAGGGACGTGGATTGCGATTTCAGGCTGATCCGGCGCTCCATTTTCGATCACATTCCACTGGAAAGTGAAACCGGCTCGATCTGCCTGGAAATGGTCAAAAAATTCCAGGACGCCGGTTACGTCTTCGCGGAGGTGCCGGTAAGCCACTATCACCGTCAATACGGCCGGTCGCAGTTTTTCAACTTGCCGCGCGTCTGGCGCACCGGGGTACACCTGGTGCAACTGTGGATGGAACTTGTATTGAAAAAGCCACACCCCAAGGTGGACGCCAAAATCAGGCTGGATCAAGAAGATGGCCGCTGATATTGCTGCTGCCTTCCAGGGCAAGCGGGTGTTGATTACCGGCGGGTTGGGGTTCATCGGCAGCAACCTTGCGCGCCGCCTGGTGGGCATGGGCGTGGAGGTTTGCCTGATCGACTTCCTCGATTCCAGGTACGGCGGCAACTTCGCCAACATTTACGACTTCAAGAACCAGGCGCGCGTCGTCATTGCAGACGTGCGCGACCAGGCCCTGATGACCGGGCTGGTGCGCGACCAGGACTTCCTGTTTAATCTGGCCGGTCAGATCAGCCACTTGGGGAGCATCCAGGACCCGCGCACCGACCTGGAAATCAATTGTTCGAGCGTGCTCGCCATTCTCGAAATCTGCCGGTTGCATAACCCTGCGGTCAAGATCGTCTATTCCAGCACGCGCCAGATTTACGGGCGGCCCCGTTATCTCCCGGTGGATGAAAAGCATCCGATGGAGCCGATTGATTTCAACGGGATCAGCAAAATGGCGGGGGGCTGGTACCACATCCTCTACAACCAGATTTACGGGATGCGCACCACCAGCCTGCGCATGACCAACGTCTACGGGCCGCGCATGTGGGTCAAGGATGGACGTCTTTCATTCATCGGCTTGTGGTTTCGCCAGATCGTTGAAGGGCAGGAACTTTCCATTTTTGGCGACGGCAAGCAAATACGCGATTTCAACGACGTGGAAGACGTGGTGGATGCGCTTTTGCTAACGGCGGCGACCCCATGCTCCGATGGGCAAATT
>JBARBA010000095.1:0-8388 GCA_049792555.1 Anaerolineales bacterium | reverse complement strand
TGCTCAAAATCGCCTGCGCGGTGGTCCGCTCTCAAAAACCTTTCACTCCCAACTATGTTTCTGTCAACCCACTGGTTCTAAAAAGTGCTTGACAAAGTCATAGTATTCGCAATGACAGGCTGAGTAGAGTAACATGCGTTAAATCACTGCGCTTCTCGATGCGCACATGGATGAATGTAACCCCCAAAACCTGACAAGCCGGGCTTGACGCAGCCGGGTAAACCTTTTACACTGTTCTTCCCCGATGGGGAGTAGCCGCCCGGCTTGCCGGGATGAGCAGTCGACATACCGGACTTCGTCCCGGCTGCTCAAAGTCTTTTTTGCGCGAGACCATCATGCTTATTTGGCATGGTGGTTTTTTTGTATATGCATCAAGAAAAATTCTTTCCAACCTTATCCACAGATTTCGCAGATTATCGCACGCGTGCCTGCGCACGGTGCAGGCAGATAAACCTTAAGAAATCTGCGTAAATCGGCGAAATCTGCGGAAAAAACTTTTCTGGGCCTATTATCAAAGGAGAGTGTATGGAATTGCTCACAATGACCCTGATTTCCGTTGGACTTGCGATGGATGCGCTGGCCGTCTCGCTTGGGATCGGCACCACCGGGCAAATCACCAACCTGCGCGGCAAAATTCGTCTGGCGGCCCATTTTGGCATTTTTCAATCGGGCATGACGGCCCTAGGCTGGCTGGCCGGCGAGACGGTCGTTCATTACATTCAAGGGATCGACCACTGGGTCGCTTTCGCCCTGCTCGGTTACGTGGGCGCCAACCTGGTGCGCGCCGGGCTGGACAAAGACGGCAAAGCCTTTGCGCAGGACCCATCCACCGGGAAGACCCTGGTGATCCTGTCGTTTGCCACCAGCATTGACGCTTTTGCCGTCGGCCTGAGCATTGTTTTTCTCAAAGTGCCGATCCTGCTCTCGGTTGCGATGATCGGCTTTGTGGCGCTGGTTTTATCGGGCCTGGGCTTGTTTGCCGGCATACGCCTGGGGGAGACCTTTGGCAAGCGCATGGAAGTCCTGGGCGGCTTGATCCTGCTCGGCATTGGCATCCGGGTTTTGTTGAGCGGCATTTTCATGTAAAACCGGTTGGGCAGTGGGTTAGCTTTGGATGGCGCAGGCAGCGGAGTTGCTCCGCCGCCTGCGTTTGGAAAACGGGAAACGTTCGAACAGGAACTTGCGGTGAACCAATCGCGCCCGTCAAAATGAGCGGCCAAACGACTCCGACGAGCGGACGAATGACTCCTACGAGCGGCGGAATGACTCCTACGAGCGGACGGACGACTCCTACGGGCGGCGGAATGACTCCTACGAGCGGCTGGATGATTGTGGGGTGCGGTGGATGGATGGATTGTTTTCGCCCATGGAAATAATATAGCAAAAAAAGACCTCCCCGGTTCCAACAACTTGGAAAGCTGCGCTGGCAGCCTGCGCCCGCGCGCGCACCCGGCAGGTTCTCCCGCGCCCGACAGGAGGGTACGTGTGCCCGACAGGGTATAATCGCAACGATGATGGAGCATGACAGATAACAACCCTTCGACAAGGTTTACCCTACGGGCGCGATGTCGACAGGCTCAACCCAACGGCTCAGGGCAAGGCTGATAAAATTCCCCCTGTTCATCCCGGCGAAGTATTGCCGGAAGAGTTTTTAAAGCCCTGGAATATCAGCCAAAACAACCTGGCCCGGCACATGGGCATTACCACCACGCTGCTGAACGCATCGCGCGCGGACGGCGCGGCATTTCTGGCGATACGGCCCTGCGGCTGGCACGCGCCACCAATACCACCCCCGAATTCTGGTTGAACTTGCAGGCGCTTTACGACCTGGAGACCGCCAAAGACCTTTTTGGGGGATCGGTTGCTGCGGGAAGTGACGCGGCTGGCGGAAGCGGTTGGCAGATAGCAGGTCAAGCCGATTGGGACGGCCTGGTAACGTGATTATTCACGCTCCCAGGTGGGAAAAGACATAGGAGCGTAAAGCATGTCAAAAATAGAGACTAAATTGTTTGATACTTCGGTTAAAGATGTTCTCAAGATTTTGTATCATCGACTGCGTGCCTGCGAATCCATAGAGCGAAAAAAAACACGAAATGATGATTACCCGGACGGGATAACGCATATAGAAACTCTTATAGAACAATTGGGAACCCCATATCTTGCTGAGGAGGAAACATTGACTTGCCCAGTCTATTCTCACACTACGCTTAACCCCACCCTTTTCAATGAACCTGAATCTCACATTCATTATGACCTTGTGGACACGCTGGTTTTTACCGGGTTTCAAGTTCAAAAAAATGTTTTATTAGTATATGATGAATATGAAATTTGGCGAGAACCGGTAAATAGTATTTTGTCCGAATTGCGCAAATTGTTCCCGGAACCTAAAACAGTGCAACCCGCCCCCGCTGAAACGGCGCAAGTCGACTTGACGCCAAAGGCAACACCCCAATCCCCGATCATCTTTCAGGGCGACTACGTGGCGGGGAACAAAGAGGATCATAGTATTCACGTGGGCAATATCAGCAACAGTGCTGGCATTGCCATTGGCGAGAGCGCCCGCGTCAACATTGCCCAAAGCGAAAAACCGCAAGAACCGAAGGCAATTCCCCAACCTGAAACGAACAGCGGTCAATCCCAATACGAAAACGCAGTTTTTGTTTCATACGCCTGGGGAGATGAGAGCGAGCGCATAGTGGATGAATTGGAACAAGCTTTTGCCAAACGAGGCATCTGCATTGAGCGTGACATAAAAGAAGTCGGTTACAAAGATTCCATTGAAGCATTTGAGCAGCGCATCGGGCAGGGACAATGTATCATTTTGGTGATTAGCGACAAATACCTGCGTTCGGAACATTGCATGTACGAACTGATGGAGGCAGACAAGCATAAAAATCTGCGCGAGCGTATCTTCCCGATTGTGCTGGCAGATGCTCAAATTTATAAAGCCATTGATCGCCTGAACTATATACAGCATTGGGATGAGCAAACCGAAAAACTTAATCAGGCTATCAAAAAAGTTAACGTAATGACCAACCTGGGAAGTATCACTGCTGACTTGGATAAATATGCGCGCATTCGAGCCAGTTTTGATCACCTGACTGATCTCCTCAGCGACATGAACGCTCTAACCCCTGAGGTACATGCAGCCAGCGGCTTTTCCACCCTGATTGACGCCGTTGTACGCGCGATGCCCCCAAAATAACACCTTCCCGCCTGCAAAATAGTGTTTACAGCGCACATGCCGAAACATGCGCCGCCCATTCTGCCTTCATCCTTCCCCCTCATTTCGGTGTACAATTTGAGAGCAGAACAAATTTTGCCCGAAAACACAGGTGAAACATGAAAGCAAATGTGAGCATCCCCCATTCCGTAGCGCAGGCGGCGGAGCGTTTGGCGAAACAATTGGATGTGTCGATCAGCGAACTTTATACGGCGGCGCTGAGTTCCTATGTCACTTCACACCAGGAAGATGTTACCGATGCGCTTAATCGTGTCTATACCACCGAGCCATCCACGCTTGACCCTGAACTGGTCAAAGTCCAGGTGGCTTTGTTGGAAGGTGAAGAGTGGTAATTCAGCGGGGGGAGATTTGGTGGGCAAACCTGCCAGAACCAACGGGTTCTGAGCCTGGCTTTCGCCGCCCGGTGCTGGTCATCCAATCGGATGGATTTAATCGCAGTCGCATCGAGACCGTGATTGTGGCGATCATCACATCTAATTTGCGGTTGGCAGAAGCACCGGGAAATGTGCTTTTACCCCACAAGCTCAGTGGGTTGAATAAAGATTCTGTGGCGAATGTATCCCAGGTGCTTACGGTGGATAAAAGCTTTCTGACAGAAAAGATTGGTTCTTTGCCGTCATCCATCTTCCGGGAAGTTGAGAACGGCTTGCGGTTGGTCATGGGGCTATAAAATTGGGTTGCGCAACCGGCCCTAAAAATGGCAAATTTCGGGCGCTGAGATATTCACATCCCTGTATTTCATAAAAACAAGGACTCCAACTCCATGAATTTTGACAAATTCATGGAGTTGATGTATAGTGAATCCATGTTCACACGAACCTACGAACCCCTCGATGCCTATTTACAAGCCAACAAGGTGCTGGTGGTCTACGGGCCGCGGCGCGTGGGCAAAACCACCCTGCTGCAAAACTACTTGAAGCAAACCGGGCTGAAATACAAGCTCGATTCCGGCGATAATATCCGCGCGCAGCAAATTTTGAGCTCACAGGATTTTAGCCAGATTTTGGCCTACGTCGAAGGCTATGAACTGCTGGCAATCGACGAAGCCCAGAATATTCCCAATATCGGCATGGGACTGAAAATCATCGTCGACCAGGTCCCCGGCATCCGCGTCATCGTCACCGGCTCGTCCTCGTTCGAGCTGGCGGGCCAGGTGGGCGAACCCCTGACCGGACGCAAACGCACCCTGACGCTTTTCCCGCTCGCCCAGCAGGAATTGCTTTCGGCCTGGAACAAGTTCGAACTGCGCGAAAAACTGGCCGACTTCCTGATCTTCGGCGCTTACCCCGAAGTCTTGCAAGCGCCCACCCGCCCGGAACGCATCGAAATATTGAGCGAAATTGCCAATTCGTATTTGCTGAAAGACATTCTGGCTTTCGACCGCGTGAAGAATTCCCGCACCCTGCTCGATTTGCTGAAACTGCTGGCCTTCCAGGTGGGCAGCGAAGTCTCCCTGGCGGAACTCGGCACACAGGTGGGCGCGGACGTAAAAACCATCAACCGTTACCTCGATTTGCTCGAAAAAGCATTCGTCATCGCGCGTTTGGGTGGGTTCAGCCGCAACCTGCGCAAAGAAGTCACCAACAAATCGAAGATCTATTTCCTCGATAACGGCATTCGCAATGCGATCATCGCCCAATTTAACGGACTTGACCAGCGCAACGATATCGGCCAGCTATGGGAAAATTTCATAGCAATGGAACGGATGAAGCAGCGCGCTTACCAATCCATCCATGCCAATGTTTATTTCTGGCGCACCTACGACCAGCAGGAAATTGACCTGGTGGAAGAACGCGACGGCAATTTATACGGCTACGAGTTCAAGTGGGCCGCAAAAAAAACCGGCTCACCGCCCAAAAATTGGCTCAACAACTACCCCGGCGCAGGTTACACCGTCATCCACCCGGATAATTACCAGGAGTTTATCCTGCCATGAATAAAATCTCCACTCACACCGCCATATCATCCCCTTTATCGGGGGACTGCCCTCGCCCATTCCAATATCACCTTTCTAAAATAGCTGCGAAGGTAACGCCATTGAATTGACAGCGAGGCTGGTTTTGGGGCAGGGAGTATCTGGCAGGGGGAGTTATTCAATCAGGAAAACCGACAAACTGACGCAGAGGTTATATAATGACGTATCAAACAACCGCCTATTTCAAAGCAAGATCATTCAATTTGCGGGAGGATTAAGCATGGCTCTCAACAATTTGTTCGATAAGGCAAAGACAAGCGCTCTCGAAACTGCGAATAAAGTGAAAGAGACCACCAAACAAGCGATAGATGCGGGGAAAGATAGGATATATGAAGTTTCAATGACCTTTCTTGCAGAGATTAACGGGCTGAAACCCATTTTAACGGAGTGCGGTTTTGTCGTTGGCGATGTGAATGTTACCCTTCCGCTGGTCGAAGTCATGGTAACGATTGAGCAGACCGGGCAAGGCAAGAAAACCCTGGAGCAAATCCTTGCAGAAGACAAAGAGAAAACAGGCGCTGAGAATAAATTGAGCGATTTGCAAAAAGCCGTCTTGAATTCAATGGTAAAAGCCAATGACCTGGCCCAAATTACGAACAAGTATGGATACACCTTCAGAAAATATGAGGTAACCATGAGCACGCCTCCAAGTGTAACCATCCACCTTATTTCCAATAAGGTGAGCGGATATAACGCCTGACTCTATCGTGACATCATGCTCAAACTTCGCATCACCATGTTCTCCAAATCGGATAGCACGGAAAGGATCGCCCAATGTCCACTCACACTGCAACAGCGATTGCCAATGCAAATATTGCATTTATTAAATATTGGGGTAATCGTGATGATCGTCTGCGCCTGCCGGTTAACGGCTCGATTTCGATGAACCTGGGCGGGCTGCGCGCGCGCACCACCGTCAGCTTCCAGCCTTCGCTGGCACTGGATGAACTCTCGATCAACGGGAACGACGTCAGCGGCCCGGGGCTGGCGCGCGTCGCGTCGATTTTGGACGAAGTCCGGGCGGCGGCAGGCATCCGCTTTCGGGCGGAAGTCAGCAGCGAAAACAACTTCCCCACCGGGGCGGGGATTGCGTCCTCCGCCGCAGCCTTTGCGGCCCTGGCCGTCGCGGCCACCAAAGCCGCCGGGTTGGATTGGTCCGAAGCGCAGCTTTCGCGGCTGGCGCGCCACGGCTCCGGCTCGGCCTGTCGCAGCGTGCCATCCGGCTTTGTCGAGTGGGAAAGCGGAACCGGCGACGACGATTCGGTCGCCGTCTCGCTGGCCGGGCCGGAACATTGGGCGCTGGCCGACTGCGTGGCCGTCGTCAGCAGCGGACAAAAGGCCATCGGCTCCACCGAAGGCCACGCCCTGGCCTCCAACAGCCCGCTGCAAGCGGCGCGCGTGGCCGATACCGACCGGCGGCTGGAGATTTGTCGCCGCGCCATTTTGGGCCGCGATTTCGACGGACTGGGGACCATCATCGAGTTGGATTCGAACCTGATGCACGGCGTAATGATGACTTCGAACCCGGCGCTGTTCTACTGGCAGCCTGCCACGCTAACCGTCATGCGCGCCGTGCGCGAGTGGCGCGCCGCCGGGCTGCCGGTGGCCTACACCGTTGACGCCGGGCCGAACGTGCATGTCATCTGCCCGCAGGAGCAGGCCGCCGGCGTGGCCGAAAAGCTCAAAGGCCTGCCCGGCGTGATCGACACACTGATGGCAACCGTAGGCGGACCCGCAAGACAAGTATGAAAGATAAAAGATGAAAGATGAATTCTCAACAGCGCTTTTCTTCATCCTTCATCTTTCATCCTTCATCCTTTAGATTCCATCCTTCCTCATAAAAGCGATATAATCATTTCAGTTCCGCGCTTCCTTACAATACAACCCGCGCGGGAAAGGATTCTCATGTTAACGTTTGTCGTATTTGTAGTCGTGTTTGGCGGCATGATCTTTGTGCATGAATTTGGACATTTTATCGTTTCCCGCTTTTTCAAAATTCCAATCGAAGAATTCGGCTTTGGCATCCCGCCGCGCGTATGGCGTGTGTGGCGCGGCAAAGGTCGCCTGGTCATCCTCGGAAAAACGATCACCATCCCGGTCAACTTTGACCTGCCCTTCGAGTGGCAGGACGGCCTGCACGAAGAAGCCAACGTCACGGTGGACGACCTGGGCGATGGCAACCTGGCGCTCAGGACAATCGAGTTGACGCGCGCCGAGGAAATTGAGCGGCAACGCGCCATAAGAATGGGCGAAACCCCGCAGCCTGCCTCCGCGCCCAAAGATGGTTTGGCCCTTAAAACCGAATACCTGCCAGCCGAACCCGCCAAACCCATCGAGCCGCCGAAACCTGTCAAAGAGTCGGCCTATGTTGCCATTGCCAGGAAACTCGCGCTTGCCACCCCGGGCACAATTGCCTTGAAAGGCATCATCACCGACGTGGAGACCGGCACCGAAGTGACCATCAACGCGCTGCCGTTGGGCGGGTTTGTGCGCCCGCGCGGCGAAAACGACCCCGATGTGCCCGGCGGCCTGGCGGCGGTCAACCCCTGGAAGCGCCTGGGCGTCCTGGTCGCCGGGCCGTGCATGAACCTGCTCACGGCGGTGGTCGTCTTTGCGATCATGGCTTCCCAGTCAGGCATCCCTGTGCCCGGCACGGTCAAAATTGAAGAAGTGACCGCCGACTCCCCGGCCGAACAGGCCGGTATCCGACTGAACGACATCATCCGCTCGATCAACGGCACGCCCGTCAGCGAGATCGAAGCCACCCGCACCTTGATCCGCGCCAACCTGGACAAGCCTGACCTGTTTTTGATCGAACGCAACGGGCAACAATTGACCATCAGCGCCACCCCGCTTTCGAGCCGCTTGGCCACGCAGGGCGCGCTGGGTGTGGCGCTTGGCTATACCGCCACCCGCCCGGCCACGCTCGGCGAGGCCATCGTGGGCGGTTTCACGATGACCGGCGACCAAGCAAAGGGCTTGCTCTACCTGCCGGTTGGCTTGATACAAGGCACCATTTCCGCCGACCAGGCGCGCTTCGTCGGCTTAAAAGGCATTTACGATTTCTTCGGGTCGGCCATCGCGCGCGATGCGCAGTCGCGCGCCGCCCCGGCGGTTCCGGCGCAGGGCGGCCAGCCAGCCGGCAGCGCAGCGCCCACCGAACAGCCGA
>JBARBA010000094.1:0-4907 GCA_049792555.1 Anaerolineales bacterium | reverse complement strand
CACCAACCCGGCAGCCAGCGCCGCCGATTGGGCCGCTGCGGCCACAGCGCCGCTTGGGGCGGCGGCGGGTGCGCCCTGCGCGGGCAGCAGGCGGCTTTCCAAAACCTGGGCCGGTTTGAAGCCTTCGAGTTGGATATAGGAGACGGCGGTATCGGTCAGCGCCGCCTGCGGGATCAAGCCGATCAACTCGCTGTGATGAATGTCCACACCGGCCTGCTGCGCTTCGGCGCGGATACTTTCAACGACCAGATGGATAGGGGTTTTCTTGAAATCCGTCAGGTTCATCGAGACCTGCGCCCGCCCGCCCACCAGCAGGCCCAGCGCTTTGACGCCCGGCAACCCGCCCGAAGACTGGCGGATGGTTTTGGCGATCTTCCTGGCGATTTCCACGTCGGCAGTCGTCAGGTAGACGTTGAAGGCAATCAGCGTCGCGCGCGCGCCGATGGCTGTGGCCCCGGCGGAGCCGAGCCGGGCCGGGCCAAAGTCGGGGACGCGCTTGGGGTCGACGCCGATCCCGGTCTTCAGGCCCTCATACTGCCCTTCGCGGACGGCTTCGAGTTGCGCGCGTTCGGGGCGCATGGCGGCGTTGGCGTACAGGTACACCGGGATGCCCAGCACCGCGCCGACGCGCTTGCCGAGTCGCCAGGCGATTGCCACGCACTCGTCCATTGTCGCGTCGGCCAGCGGCACAAACGGCACCACGTCCGTCGCGCCGATGCGCGGGTGGACGCCGCTGTGCTTGTTCATGTCGATCAGTTCCGCCGCCTTGCGGATGGCGCGGAAGGCGGCTTCTTCGACAGCCTGCGGCGGCCCGATAAAGGTCAGCACGCTGCGGTTGTGGTCGGCGTCGGAGGAGCGGTCGAGCAGTTGAATCTCAGGGACGGCGGTCAGCGCCGCCACGATCTGGTCAACGATTTCGGGGCGCGCTGTCGAAAAATTGGGGATACATTCGATGAGTGGGGTCATTTTTTTTGAGACTTTGGATATGAGACGTTAGCCGTGAGGCTTGGGCGACAAAACGGGTTGATTATACCCGTCACGGTCACAAATTCCCAAGTTCGAATTGCATCACGGTCAAGGGTTTCTTAAAATCAGAGCGTCCGTCTCAAAATCGCGGCAATCGAACCGCAAAGCGCGCAAAGAGCGCAAAGTTTTAGATTTTCCTGGCGACCTGGGCGCGGGTGTCACCACACTTAAGCGTGGTGGGCAATCGGGACACGGAATACACGGGAGAACACGGAAAAAACACCCTTAAAAAACTAGCAGAATCCGTGTAACTCCGTGTAATCCGTGTCCAAATCGTTCTTTTTGTGCCTTCAAAAGGTCTCCACAGTTAAGTGCGGTCTTACCTGGGCGCGCTTCGCGGTTCGAAAAAGAACTTTAAGAAAACCCTGGAGAAAATAATTCTAACAAAATAATTCCATACCTTGCAAACAGTTTGACAAGCCCGTAAAATAGTCTGTGACCATTACAAGCCTGTAAAATTTCACTGCAAAAAGGAGCGTTCTATGCCGCAATCAATCGCAAGTTTCGTGGGGAACTGGTGGCCCGGTCTTCTGGTTCTCGTCATCGTGCTCGTCATCGTGTTTGCTTTGTTCCACCAATGGAATATTGACAATCTTCAATCCCATCCCAACCCGGTAAAAAGCTACGCAGAGGCCGTTCAGCGCTTCAAGGCCATTCAAGAAGCGGAAATCAACTTAAACTTGTCTTGCCAGGCCACACTCCGGTCGCACGGAGATAAAACGGAGCGCGTGATTGTATTTGTGCATGGATATACCAGTTGCCCGGCGCAATTTGCCAAACTGGGCGATCTCTTCTATGATAAAGGCTACAACGTCTTGATCGTTCCCGTCCCTTACCACGGTCTTGCCGACCGCCTGACCGACGAACAGCGCTTCGTCGTGGCGGAAAAACTTGCCGCTTATACCGACCAGGTGGTGGACCTTGCGCCGGGGTTGGGAAAATACGTGGTCGTGGCCGGCATTTCAATGGGCGGCGTGATTGCCGCCTGGGCTGCGCAAAACCGGAGTGAGATTGATTTGGCAGTCATCATGTCGCCCGGCTTTAGCTTCTACCAAATTCCAATCTGGTTGACCGTCCCGGTTTCCAATATTTTCAGGGCGTTGCCGGTTTTCTACATTTGGTGGGATAAAGACTTAAAGGAAAAGGCGGATCCACCTTATGCTTACCCCCGCTACACAATACATGCGCTCGGCGAAATCATGCGTCTGGGGTTTGCCGTGCGGGCTGCAGCGCAGCGAACTGCCCCGGCTGCCCGCTCGCTCCTGGTGGTCACCAATGCCAGCGATCACGACGTCAAAAATGAAATTACCGCGCAAATGGTCCAACTCTGGAAGAAGGATGGCGCCAAGCTTGCGACCTACGAGTTCGAAGAATCCCTGGCCCTTCCGCACGATATGATCGATCCCACTAACCCGAAAGGAAATACCGGCGTTGTCTATCCGCGCTTGATTGAGTTGATTGACAAAAATTAACCCCTCGCGTTTTTCGTGTTGAGCAAACGCGCCGCGCGCCTTTTTCATGGTGCGCGGCGCGTTCTTGTATTACCGCAGTTATAATCAGGCGCATGACAACCATCCCTGACCGAGAAATCACCGAAATGGAACTGCGCCGCAGCACCGGGGAGCGCGGAACCCCGATGTATGTTGCCCTGAATGGAATTGTTTACGATGTGAGCGATTGTCCCAAATGGCGCAGCGGCCTGCATGAGCATTTGCATTTTGCCGGGCAGGACCTGACTGCGGAATTTTCGGACGCGCCGCATAGGGAAGAAGTATTCCGGCATCCGTGTGTGCGTGTGCTGGGCAGATTAAAGAGCGCCGCATAGCGCTAAAGAAAACATAGTGAGGCATATTGCAGTGGCAAAAGACTTGCTGCCTTCCCCCGTTCCCCCGCCGCAAGCTGTGTGTGGACGGGATATGACCGCCGATATCCACTGGTATCCCCACAGCGAATACCAGGGCCGGGATATTTATTTCTGCACCGAATTCTGCCTGGAGGCTTTCAAGGCCGACCCCGATCGCTTTTATGCGGCGCACCGCAAAAAGAAAGACGACCGCCGGCCGGGGTAAGCCTACCACGTGGGGGCAAGCGCATTCAGCATGGGCATGAAAAGTCCGCTGTAAAAAGCATCCCGCTCGTCGACAGAAGTGATCATGAGCAAGACCAAAGTCCGGGAGGAGTCGACCTGCGCCAGGGCCACAGTCACAGGTTCTCCGTTGAATTTGGTGGTATAGATCGTCCATGAAAGCCCATTCGCCAAATGAGTATCTGTTTTCTGGGGCGTCCCCTGAAAACCACTTTTCTGGAAAGTTTTTGCCAATTCACTGAGCACAATACTCTTGGAGGCGCTAAAGGCTGTGATCTGCACCTGGGTGACATCAAATAAATAGGCGTGGCGGAAATAAGGAGCATCCGGCAGTTTCTTTTTCCAACCGACAGGGACAAGCCCTTTCAGGCCGTTGGTAGAATCGGTCATTTCAGTAAGTTCCACCGGTTGATCGCCGTTATACGGCAGGAAAAACTCGAAAGGTTTTTTGGTCAGGCAGGATGAATCCGGGGCCTGTCCAGGGTCCTGGAGAAATGCCATCATAATCTCGGAAGAGCAGGGGTTTCCAATGGTGGCGCCATGTCCCATGCCTGGGATCACGAAAAAATGGTTATTGGGCAGGTCTTTTGCGACCATTTCGCCGGTAGTTGATGGCGTCGTCGGGTCATACTCGCCTGAGATGATCAGCGTTGGAATATTGGCCGTTACCGGCAGGTCTTCCTGCGGGTTGTCTGCTTTGGCGCCCCAAGCCTTGCAAAGGTCGAATAAGTTTTGAGCGCTTCCAAACAAACCGGCTAAAGCGTATTGCTTGATCAGCGGAGTAACGTTTAAATCCGTGTCGAGTTCCTGCGCAGTGGAGACGTACACCTGTTCAGGGCAAACTGTCGAAAAGTAGGTTCCGAGACCGGTTGTGTTATACGTCCCGCCGCGCACACCCAGTGCAAAACTCAGGAAGGTGTAGTCTCCATGTTGAATGTCGTAAATTGCCTTGGGAATCACAGGCACCAGTTCCGAATTATGCATTCCCGCCACCACGGCGCTGATCATATCAACGCCGTTTGCTTTTACGTCAGAAGTGAATCCTGTGGATGGGTCATACGCTTTAATGGTGGCCGGCGTCTTGGAAAACTTATCAACCAGCGCCTTGAAGTTATACGCCAGGTCAGGATAAGCGGCGTTGCAGCGCGTCTGACCGGCGCAGCCGGCGAAAAGCTTGTCGAGGGCATATTGGGTGTCTGAGCCGGCGCGGTTGAACATTTTCCCTTCCATCGGGACAACAGAATCGAGCACGGCTGAACGAACAATCGTCGGGTAATCGCGCATGATTGCCAGTCCCAGGCGCGTGCCATAAGAAATACCGAGCAGGTTAACTTGTTTGTAGCCGAGGGCGGTGACAATGTCGTGGACGTCGGCCGCGCTCTCGGTGGTGTTGAAAGCTGCCGGGTCAATGCCTTTGGAGACAAAACGGTCATGGCACTTGCCCCAGGCAGTCATGAACTGTGCGAACGCTTCATCTTGTGGAAGATTCTGATAATAGGCGCCGATAAAGATGGCGTTTAATTCGGGGCAATCGAGGGCCGGTTTCGAGCGCCCGGTGCCGCGCGGATCAAAAAAAATCATGTCGTGTTCTGCCAGGATGGGTGTGATGTAATCCTGGAAGTAGGACAGCGACCAATCGATACTTTCGACGCCTGGGCCGCCTTGCAGGAATACCACCACATCCGCATCAGTTTTGGGGCTTTGGTAAACAACCACCGGTAACTCGATCAAATCGGTTGAGTTTTTCTGGCGGTCTTGCGGAACATGGACAACGCCGCAGCGGACGCGTGTGCCC
>JBARBA010000093.1:0-4956 GCA_049792555.1 Anaerolineales bacterium | reverse complement strand
CCCTCGAACTGGCCCAAACCGTGCTCGGCACGGCCACCAGCCAGGCCGTCATCGGCCTCATCCAGGCCGTCATCGACCACCAGCCCGGCCTCGGCCTCGACGAAATCCACCGCGCCCTCGACGGCGGCGCCGACGCCCGCGCCCTGGCCCGCCAGATCGTCGACTACCTGCGCAACATCATGCTCATCCAAATGGGCAACGGCGAACAAGTCGAAGTCCCCAACGACACCCGCGCCCAAATGGTCAAACACGCCACCGCGCTGCCCACCTCCGACGTGCTGCGCATGATGCGCGCCTTCAACGCCGCCGCCGGCGACCCGCGCGGCGGCTGGTCGCCCTCCCTCGGCCTCGAACTGGCCTTCGCCGAAATGCTCGAACGTCCCCAGGTTCAAATGGACGTTGTCTCAGCGCCCCAAACGGCCTCCAGGCCATCGACATCTGTCCGCGCCCCGGCCGAATCCAGCCGGAGTCAGACGCCCCCCAGCCAGAACCTCCCTAAAAAAGCCGAATCCAAACCGATGGGGAGTCCGCCGCTGTCAGCGCCGCCCGCTTCGACGGCTCCGGCTGCGTCCCAGGGTGGCTCCGCCGTCACGCTCGAAGCGCTTGCCAAAGCCTGGCGGCAAATCTCGGCGATTGTCAAACACAAAGACTCCAACGTCGCCGCGCTGCTCAACTCCGGCAAACTGACCGAGATCAAAGACGGCGTCCTGATCGTCGCCTTTGCCAGCGACATCCTGCAAGAGAAATTCAGCCGTCCCGAAAACCTCGACCTGGCGCGTAGCGCCATCCGCGAGGCCCTCGGCGTCGACCTCCCCGTGCAAGCCATCATCGCCGGCGCCAAAGGCGCCCTGCCCGCCAGCGTCAAACCCGACGGCATGGTCGCCACCGCCAACCAACTCGGCGGCGAGATTGTGGATATACAATAACCCCGTTGACGTTGGAACACTTCGGAATATCCTGGAAACGCAGACGAAGTCTGTTTGATGTGGAATAGAGAATATTCCACCTGGAATAAATCCCATTCAGTATGGAATAGAAAGTATGCCATGTCGAACAAAGCCTATTCAATATAGAACATGGAATATTCCGCCATAAATAAAGTTTGCTTGACGTGGAATAGAGAGCATTCCACCATGAACGAATTCTGCTGATACGGAATGGAGCATATTCCACTTGGACAAAAATCCGTCCTGCGAGAGTATCACCAAGCGTGTCATGGAAGTGCCGGTGTTTGAGTTCGCATAAATTGCTATCCGGCATGATGGCAAGATTGTGGATATACCATAATCGGTGGTTGAGTAGACGGCGGTGCTATCCCGCCGTCGTACACTGCACCGAACGCAGTGCAGGTGTCGAAACCACTATGGAGATGGGTATAGTGAAACCAACAAAGAACCAACCGGGTAGTATTTCACATGTTTTCGGTTGACAACCTATATACAGGTGGAAAACACTCATGCCTGAACCGGCCAAACCCTTACGCATTTTCCTCAGCTACGCCCACGCGGACTTTGTTTCTGTGGGCAAATTGTACGACTATTTGCATGAGAAAGGTTTTGACGTTTGGTTCGACAAGAAGAGCCTGATGCCGGGCCAGGATTGGCAGTTAGAGATTAAGAGGGGATTGGACTATTCGGATGTTGTCATTATCTGTCTTTCGCAGGCCGCTGTCAGCAAAGAAGGTTTTGTTCAAAAAGAAATTAAGTTTGCGCTTGAGCGCGCGTTGAAAATGCCGGAAGAACGCATTTTTCTGATCCCGGTGCGTTTGCAGGATTGTGAAGTTCCCGCGCATTTGAGTCGTTACCAGTGGCAGGATTTGTTCGAGCGCGAAGGCTACCTTCACTTGATGCGCGGCTTGAAACATTGCGCCGAACAACTGGAACGTGCTTACGTGGACGAATCTCAGCCGGTAAGTATCCTTGGCTCGGAGTTGAACCCCGGCGCGTCGGTTTCGGCAGGTAAGGATGTGCGGGGAAATATCATTGTCGGGAACAATAATGTGGTCAACGTAACGCCCGTTATCCAGGCGCAGGCTGAAATCGAAAAACCGGCTGGGCCAAAGGTTGAGGAAGAAAAGGCTTTTCCGAAAGATGATACACATTCAGAAAGATTTCGGACATTACCGAATCGATTTCCTGATTTACAAGCTGCTCACGAAGAACTCGTCCATAAGGCGCAATCATCAGAAGAAATTCTGGAGCAGGTGCAGCAATATCTTAAAGATATTCAATCTGGCAGTACCCAGGTTTCGTCCGCGCGAGAGCGCGCTCAACTCAGGGCATATTTGCGTTATTGGACCAGTTATGTTCATGAAAAAACGAAAGAGTATCCAAAAGAATATCCAAATGTAGGTTTATTCCCTTCCGTTCTCCATCCCAAGAAGGGTCACAGAGTATTATTTTCTCTCGTGGGTGGGGCATTGTTGCTTTTATTTCTTTTTGTTCTGGGCTATTTTAGTTTCAATCTTGGCAATTCATTGGATCCCAATCTAGTCGCTTATGTTAAACAGACACAAACTGCCACCATGTGGACTCCTGCCCCGGTCATACCATCTGCTACTCCTGTACCGAACGAAGCCGCCATTGTGAGTGCGCTCAATGACGAATTGCAGCGAGAGGCTGATCCTCTTGAAGAGGCGCTTGATATCAAATTCTCTATTATCGATATTGGCTTCGACATGAGCGGAAACCCACCTGTTACCACCACGATGAGCGTTCAGGTTAAATGTGAATGGGTAACAACGCCCACTTGCTCAACGGAACGGGCTTTGATAGCCTTCGCGCGAGCTTTCAAAGGAGCGAAAGCTGGCGTTCGTAAAAAAATAATGGAGCAAATCCCTACAACGATACGGGTTGTGCAAGTAAGGGCCTTTGACCATATGAACCAGATTGGCATTATTGAGTTTGGTTGGGAGTATATATTGGCATTCGCCAATGGCAACATTACGGGCGACCAGTTGGCTGCGCGTATCGTTCGATTAACTCCGTAGGTCTGTTTTATGTCTGCCGGGAAGTAGAATAGACGGCATGGTCACTGCCGTTCACCAACCCGGCGGCAAGATCGTGAATATACAGTAAAATTCAGTATTCGAGAAACATAATTTGTTCAGGAGAACTCACATGGCAAAAGGATTCAACCGAGGCCCCGCCATGGGCGGTGGCGGCAACCCAATGATGGCCCAGATCCAAAAACTTCAAAAACAAATGGCTGAAGCCCAGGATCAACTCGCCCTAGAAACCGTGACTGTCACTGCCGGCGGCGGTGCAATCAAAATCACCATGACCGGCGACCAGAAATGCCAGTCCGTCCAAATCGACCCCGACTTCCTCAAAGACGCCGACGCCGAAATGCTCAACGACATGGTGCTGACCGCCGTCAACCTGGCCCTCGACAAATCGCGCGAACTGCAAGAAAAGACGATGGGTCCGCTGGCGGGCGGTCTTCCGTTTTAGATGATTAGAGAATAGAGAGTAGAAATTGGTTGTATCTTTCAATAACAGGTGGTTGAGTAGGCGGCGGCGCTATCCCGCCGCCGTATCGAAACCACGATGTATCAACAATTTCCCCAAAATATTGAGATCATACAATTAGTCCGCTCCAGCACTTCTCTCCATTCTCTATTCTCTGATAACTATGATCTTACCCGAACCCCTCCAAAACCTGATCACTGCCCTTGAACGTCTGCCCGGCATCGGACCCAAATCCGCCTCGCGGCTGGCCTTCTACTTGCTGCGCGCTCCCGAAGACACCTCGCAATTATTGGCCGAAGCCCTGCTGGCCCTCAAGAGTCAGACGGCCTTCTGCCCCGAATGCTTCAACATCATGCTGGCCGGGCGCGAACGCTGCGAAGTCTGCGAAAGCGCCGCCCGTGAAGAAGCCATCATCTGCGTGGTCGAAGAGCCGCTGGACGTGATCGCCCTGGAGCGCGTCGGCATTTATCGCGGCAAGTACCATGTCCTGCACGGCGTCCTCTCTCCCATCGAAGGCATCGGCCCCGACGACTTGAAGATCAAGCCGCTCCTGGCCCGCGTGGGGCAGGGGGTGGTCAAAGAAATCATCCTGGCCACCAACCCCAGCATGGAGGGCGACGCCACCGCGCTCTACCTGAACCAGCAGTTGGCCCCCTATGGCGTCCACGTCACGCGCCTCGCGCGTGGCCTGCCCGTCGGCGGCGACCTGGAATATGCCGACCAGAACACACTGCTGCGGGCATTGTCCGGGCGGCAGGAAATGAACTGATCCTTTTCGACGCTGGATGGCGGTCACCATCATTGACCCCGGCCCCAATCTTGATTCAAAAACTGACAGTGCGTGCTTTTTGACGGCATTTGTCGAGGCTGGGAGTTTCCCCATTATGGCGGCGACACAGGCTTCGGGGAGCTTGATCCATGCAATCAATGGCTTGGGAGCAGCGATTCCTCTGGTAGAACAGGAAAAAGCCCGTTTTACCTTAAAGAACCCGATTCTTTAACCTTAAAACATTCAAATTGGCCTCAAATCCCCTTGACTCTCTGACCAGTGTGCGTATAATTGCCCTTCGCTGTCAAGTATAAGGTTGTCTGACAAAAAAGTTGCAGGAAGATTGCAAAGAGATTACCCGAAATACCTTGACAGAAAAACTGGAATACATATAATAGGTAAGCCAGTCAGAAAGAAACGATTTCGTCCCCCGACAAATCGATAATAACCAAGAGAGCCGTCGCGTCAGAGACACAGAAACAAGCTTTTATTCTGACGAGCCGATGTTGAAAAAAACATCGGTATATTTGTCTCTCGAAGGAACTTGACAGGCCAACATGATGCGGGTGTAGCCCGCTCGGTGACGGAACCTTAACAACTGAAAAGTGATAGGAAGAATACGACAACCCCTGTCGTTTTTTAAATCCGTAACTTAACACTCGAAAGAGTGATATTTTTTTGCGGAGAGTTTGATCCTGGCTCAGGATGAACGCTGGC
>JBARBA010000092.1:0-12383 GCA_049792555.1 Anaerolineales bacterium | reverse complement strand
GATGAAGCCGCCAGCCTTGTTGTCAGCCATTTGGTAAACCGAACTCGCTCTCGCAAATCCCGTTTGCGTCATAAGGCAGCACGCAAAACATAGAACAAATGTTTAATCTGACATTGTCAAAGTAGTTTCCTTTATCCACAGATTGCGCCGATATCGTGCCCCTAGGATAAATCTGTGGATTGCTTTAACACATTATGGAGAATCGCTTGACTACGCTGCCTTCACGTTATAAATATTTTCGCCCAGCAATTTCCCGTCCCTCGCGTGGATTTGGACGCTTACTTTATAGTCGCCCGCTTTCGCAAACGGCAGGCTGACCGCCTTCGACGCGGAAACATCGTTGACCGGCACATTGACCAGCCACTCGCCGGTGACTGCTTTTGATTCGCTGTTCTCTATGCTCCAGTTTACCTTTGCGCCAGAAAAGGCTTCGGCCAGGTCATTGACCACCATCAGCGTGGCGACAACCGTCTTCCCGGCATCCACATACAGCGGCAGGCCGAGCGTCGGCAGCACGGGCTGCATCGCCCAGCGCAGCGCGTCAAAAGCCAGCTTCGGCTTGCGCCAGTAGTCCACCACCGACCAGGTAATCGCCGGCCAGGGGTCGCTGAAAGCGAAGTGAAAGATACCGCTGACCTGACTGAATTTCACGCGGCGGTAACTCTCCGTTGCAAACTGGACGATATTGGCCTGATAGAACTGGCTGTTGGCGATATATTCATCCAACGATTTGCCGGTGTCGATGCGCCCCGGCTCGAAGCTTTCGGATGGCTGGAAGTTGTGAAAGCGCCAGGATTCCCACACATCCCGGTCGTGTTGCAGCCTGGCGGATAAATCTCCGCGTTTGGGCAGCATCCTGTAAATCGAGCGCTCCACCTTGATCCCCTCGCCCGCCATCCAGCTTCTCAGTTTTTTCCACTTAAAACGCTCGGCCAGCGAGTAAACCGGCGTGCCCAACTTAACCAGCAACTGTGTGGCCAGACTGATTTGTTTATGGCTCTCAAGCCAGG
Source organism: Anaerolineales bacterium (assembly GCA_049792555.1). Lineage (GTDB taxonomy): Bacteria > Chloroflexota > Anaerolineae > Anaerolineales > Villigracilaceae > UBA5195. The sequence goes on along the minus strand of JBARBA010000092.1, from coordinate 11,373 downwards.
CTTTGAATTCCATCAAGCCGGCGTAACCGGCATCTTCTCCCCATTCCGGGAAAGTCTTGAGCATACTTTCTTTAACCGGCAAACCTTGCGCGCCATACTCTGTGCAGAAAGGCCCCCCCGGCGCGTTGACGAATTCGCGCCAATGCGAAAAATACCAGCCGGGATAAGCGTGCCCATCCCCGGTGCCGGAGTTTTTATGCACGTGGCGCGTCGGGTCGAGTTCCCGGATCGTCTTTTCCAGGTGTTCGTCGAGCAGGCGGTTGTGCGACGGGTCGAATGTCTCCTCCATCCACGTTGCCGACCAGGGACTTTCGTTGTGCATACACCAGGCCACGATTGACGGGTGGTTATAAAGCATCTCCACCATCGCCCGCTCCTGGCGTTCGGCCTCGGCATGGAAGGCTGGCTCGTCGCAGTAGCCCCATTGCATCGGGAAATCCTGCCAGACCATCACGCCTGCCCGGTCACAGGCCTCGTGGAATTCAGGTGGCAGCGCGTGCGCGTGGATACGGATGATATTCAAATTGGCCTGTTTCATCAGCCCCACATCGTCCGTAAAAGGCGCGGGGTCGTCCCTGCCCCCGAACGGGTGGCCTTTCTCGAAAGCAATCTCAGGGAAAACCAGTTCCGACAGCCACTGCGAGGGCAGGTGATTGCTGCCGCGCAGGAAATAACGCTCGCCGTTGACAAACCAGTTGAATTTCTCGTCCACGCGCACCGTGCGGAATCCGAACAGCGTTGTATAGTCGCTGTCCATGAGTTTGACGGAAACCCGATAAAGATGCTGGAACCCGCGATCCCAGGGCTGCCAGCGCTGCGCATTGGGCGCTTTTATTTCGACGTGGTGGACGCTTTCGCCGCCCGGAATTTCCGCCGTTATTTCGGCGCTGTAACTCTGCCCCTGGAAATTCTCCGGGACGCATTCCACCCGTAGATTGCTTTCCAGTTTCGACGAGCGGTTCTTCACCCGAATTTCCGCCCGCAGGGTGGGGGGAGCCGTTTCGAGCTGCGCCTGCAGCAGGACGGTTTCCACCGTCACCGCCCCGTGAGATTCCAGGAAAACCCGGTTCCAGATGCCGCCGGTATTGAACGACTGCCCGACATTGTCCCAACCGCCGCCGGGACGCATGTCGTGGTGGTTGAGCACGCCCTTGAGCAATTTCTTGTGGGTATGCCAGCCCTGGGGGCCGGGCGTCTCATAGGGGCTGTCCACGCGCACCGCCAGCACGTTTTTCCCCGGCGTGAGCGCCTCGGTCGCGTCGAAAGCAAACGGGTCGAAGTAGCCTTCATGCTGGCCGAGCAGCTTGCCGTTCAGATACACGTCACAGAAATAGTCCACTCCGTCGAAATGCAGGTCGCAAAAGGGGCGTTCCGCCGAGGGCCGGTATTCGAACCCATAACGGAACCAGACCACCCCGTGATGGTCCAGCCCGCCCAAAAACCAGTTGCGCGGAATGGACATCGTTGCCCAGGCCGAATCGTCGAAACCGGGTAGCGCAAAATCCGCCTTGTCATCGATGCTATACCGCCAGTTACCGGAGAGAGAATTGATCATGAGTCATGGCACCTTTCTGAACGCCAGTATATGAGAGTTACGGGGGGTTGTCAATCAACGAAAATGAAAATTGAGATCGCGCGAAACGTTCAGGGGTAAAATAACTTGTATCGTATTGCGTATTCCGTTCACTTCGCTGCGCTGCGGGATGATATAAACCATTCAAAACGGAACACGCAATACGCAATACATCCGCCGGTCGAGGTCTCGACATGAACATACCCTTTCACCCCAAAAGCCATAAAGCATTATTGCTCATCCTTGTTTTCTTTGCCTTGCTCGTCGGTGGATGCGTCGGTCAAACCTCCCTGCCGCCGTCCCTGACGCCCACAACCCCCCAGGCAGGGCAGGCCTCCTACCAACTATCCCTGGAAAAGAGCATCGGCCAGGGCATTGCCCAGGCCGTCGATTGGGCCTCCGATGGCCGCTCGTTTGCCATTGGCACATCCCTGCAAGTCGATTTGTATGATTCGTCTTCTAATGAAGTGACCGCCACGCTTGAAACTGGGCAATCCAACCTGGTTGTTAAATACAGCCCCGATAGCCTCCTGCTGGCAGTGGCCGCGGATGACGGCTCGGTGCAAGTTTGGGACGTTTCCCAAAAGCGCCGAATGTATACGTTCACCGGCGCGGGCCAATACAAGGGCTATGGCCCGTCCCCGGTCTTGTCTTTTAGCAGCGACGGCAAAAAGCTGGCGGTTGCAAACGACCAGACCATTACCATTTTGGATGTGTCCACCGGCAAGACGTTGGACACATTCCCCGGACATGGCGATAGCCTCACGGCTGTCGCCTTTAATACGCAGGGAAACGTTTTATTGGCGGCAGGCGGCGGGCGTGTTTTTGTCAGGAACCTTGCCACCCGCGAACTTCTATATCCGTCCGTAGGCCTGAAAGACAGTATAGAAGGCGTATTCTTCGGCGAAGACGATGCCAGTTTCATCACCGTCAGCACTTCTTCCAAATTCAATGACGTCACAAGTGATTTGGACTTTACTTCTCATCTTCGCATCTGGGATTCCGCAACCGGCAAACTGCAAAACGAATATGAAGCCACGAATTACAATCTCTATGGCGTGGCGGCCAACCTGGCGAAAGGCGAAATTGCCCTGGGCGGCCAGGACAGGATTGCTATTTGGGATATGTCTGCCAAAAGAGTAACCAAAACGCTCTTGCTTCAGAGAGGCTGGATCAATTCGCTGGCGATCAGCCCGGATGGCAGCAAACTGATCTCGATCAACAACAGGGGAGAAGGGTTGGCCCAAGTTTGGGATTTGCCCACGCGCAAGGTCATCATGGCTTTTGACCGATACTCAGCCATGCTATCTCAAGCGGTATTCAGCAGCGCAGGCGGGCTGGTCGCCTCGGTGGGGGCAGGGCGCCTGGTCGAAGTCAGAGATGCGAATACCGGCAAACGCCGATACTCGCTGGCGGGGAATGCGCCGCTGGCATTCAGCCCCGATGGAAAGATACTCGCCTATGCCCAGGGCGTGGAATCCGCAATTCCCATGACGGAAAATAGCTACAATCGACAATTGGCGCTGGTAGATGCCGGAACCGGCAAGGCTTTACCGGGCGATTTGCCCTGCCCCGGCGCTTCTGCGCTTGCTTTTAGCCCGGACGGGAAAATGGTCGTGTATGGGGGGGCAAACTATGACGGCAACTGCGATCTGCAAATCCATGATGTCACATCCGGCAAGCTCACGCTCGATTTTGCAAAAGTCGAAGGGAATGAACGCTTATCCTTCGACTCGCTTGCTTTCAGCCCGAATGGGAAATTCCTCGCGCTGGGCGGCTATACAGTAACCCTTCTCGACGCGAAGACCGGCCAAAAATTGCGCGAAATCACGGACCTCGGAAAGGCCGAGGTTGTCTTTAGCCCGGATAGCAGATACCTGGTAATCGACGGCGTCGGCGGATTTAGCAGCGACGGGAAAAAAGTGCAGGTCTTGGACGTAGCCACCGGCCAGGTCATGTTTGTGTTAACTACATCCCAAAGCACGATTAATAAGATGGCTTTCAGCCCCGACGGTCAATTACTGGCGATCGCCGGTCACAGCATGGAACTTTGGGATGCCTGGACGGGTCAGCCGCTCTCCCGGCAGGAAAAAGTTGCCTCCGATACAATCGTGGGCCTGGGTTTCAACCCGGATGGCGACGGCCTTTTGACCGTCAAGGATAACAGCGCCGTCCAACACTGGAAGATCGACCGCGGCCCCAGGGCGGTTTCCCTTGCCCGCCCGACTCCCACTTCGATCCCCACTGTCACCCCAACCCAGGCCGCCGATGTGATCGAGATCAACACAGTTGCAGAACTGGGCAAAGGCGTCAGTTCGCGCGTCACCTATTCTCCGAATGGCAAAATCGCCGCGTTTATCGACGGAGGCAATTTGGTCTGGTTTGATGCCTCCACGCTTGCGCAATTGGGAAAGGTCGAAGCCGGCGATGAGTACAGTCGGTTAACTTTCAGCCCCAATGGGAAAATCGTCGTCGTTGATGCGGGGATGGGCGCTCAAATTGTCGATTTGCAAGGCGGCAAAGTCTTGGGCAGCGTCAACGGCGGGAATGGTTCCTCCTTCGGTTATACCTTTTCCAAAGACAGCCAGTATATGGCCTACGTCGTTGGAGATCGGAGCACGGGCGGCCCATATCAATACATCAGCGTATGGAGCGTTGCCGCCGGCAAGCAACTCGGCGGCGACCCCGATTACCAGTCGCAGGGTGAAGAATTTTTCCCAACCCTGTTGGAAAACCGTTATCACGTCATGTCCCCGCCCGCCATCAGCCCGGATGGAAAGCTGGTGGCTGCCGGGCATAACGACAAGCGCGTCTACGTCTGGGATTTGCATACCGGCAAAACCGTCTTTACCCTGGAAGGCCATGCCGGGCGGGTAACAGCCGTTGCCTTTAGCCCCAACGGCAGCTTGCTGGCCTCCGGCAGCAGCGACGGCACGGTGCGGCTGTGGTACCCGGCCACCGGCAAACTGGCGCGCGTGCTGACCGGTTTCCTGGACGACGTCTCCGGCGTCAGCTTTTCCGCCGACGGCAAATTGCTCACCGTCAGCGTCGCCGAAAAACCCGACCAGGTGGTCGACCTGCAAAGCGGCAAAATCTCCGAAGTCCCGACCGCCCAAAGCACCCCCGACCCGTTCGAATTGCGCCAGTTCAAGCAGGGCTATTCCACCGGGAACGGGACGATTTTCAGCGCAGTCTCGTTCAGCCCGGATGGCCGCGCCCTGGCCCTGGCCAGCGAGAACGTCTTTGTGTGGGACGTCGCCACCCAAAAGCTGCTTACTTTCCTCGAAAATTCGCAGGGCGGCGTCATTCGCGGCATCGCTTTCGACCCAGGTGGAAAGCGCCTGGCCGTTACCACTGACTGCGGTAACGTCATTGCCTGGGATTTGCAGACGGGAACCCAGGTTTTCTCGCAAACGGGCGCCTTCCTCACCGGTATGACCGTGCTTTATGGGGCCGGCGATACCGAACTCGGCCCGGCGCGCGGCGGCAGCGCGGTTGCCGAACAAGGGCTGGCGTTCTCGCCCGACGGCCAGTCGCTGGCCTTTGGCAATGACAACGCCATCGAAATCTGGAACGTCGGTCAGAATGCCAAAGTTGCCACGTTTGCCAATCCCGAAGGGTTGTATGCCACCCAGGTTTCGTTTTCGGCGGACGGGAAACACCTGTACGCCATCATCAACCGGGACCGCGCCGCCCAGGTCTGGGACATCGCCTCCGGCACGCTTCTCAAGAAGGTGGACCTACCCCACGTGGACCCCAACGCTTATAGCGCCAGCGCGTTGAACGGGCCTTTCTTTGCCCGCAACAACACCCAGACCGATCAAGGCTCCTGGATCGAACTCTGGAATCTCGAAACCGGCAACCTGCTCAAACTTGCCATGCCTTCGGCGGACAACGAACCGCTGCGTTTCAGCCCCGACGGCAGCCTTTTGCTGGCCCTGAACGGTAAGCAGGTGTATTTCTGGAAAACGTCCACCGGTCAACTGGTTTACCGGTGGACTGTGGAGAACCTCTGGCAAAGCGGGCTGGCGCTCAGCCCCGATAACCTGCGCCTGGCGACCAACGGCGGTGGGAAAGCCCAGCTTTGGGACGTGAGCCAGGTGAGCCGGCTTGCGCAGCGCAGCGACATTCCCGATCTCGGCCCGCACCCAAGCGCCACGCCGCTTATCTTTGCCTGGCCCAGCGCCACGCCCCAGCCGACGGTCACTGCGCGGCCCGCCGGAAGCGGCGCCGGGGTTGCCTCCGTTATCTCGTCGTCCAATGCCGTTCAGCTAAAAGAACGTTCGCGTTTTGGGCAGGGTACCGTTGCACAGGCCGCCTGGTCGCCTGCGGGCGATTCCATTCTCGTAGCCGGTTCCCTGGGGACGTTTAAATACAGCCTCCAGCCGGATGGGTCTCTCAGCGAAACTTCCCGCCTGGAAAAAGCTGGTTGGAGCTATGGCGCAGTTTCCCTGCCGGATGGCCGCGTCCTTTCTACCGGGGAGCGCGACGGACACGTATACGTCTGGGAGATGGCGACGGGCGCAACGTTGGCCGATCTTGAAGGTCACGGCGCGACCGCCCTCAGCCCCGACGGAAACTTGCTGGCCTACTTTGACTCGGATCAGAAGCTGCAAATCTGGGATATTTCCCAGAAGAAGGCCGCAACAACTTTACTCAGTTACTACTCCGGCGTCGATTCCCCCATTTTTAGCCCGGATGGGGAATGGGTCGCCGCGATAACAGGCCGGGGTTCAAGGTACAGCGATTCGGTGCGGGTCTGGGACGTCAGCACGGGCGTAATCGTCAACGCCCTGGGCGGGCCGGACAACGACATCACCGACCTGTCTTTCAGCCGGGACGGGCGCTTTATGACGGGCGCAGCCGGCGGTTCGGCCTGGGTTTGGGACGTCGTCCACCCCGCTGCTCCCCCCGAACAAATCCAGCTTTATCAGGTAGAGATCAACGGCAACCTGAACATTTATCCCCAAACCGTTACTGCCGCTGCCCTCAGCCCGGACGATGCGCTCGCAGCGGTGGGGACCAGTGAAAATCAACTGACGCTTTACCAGCGCGAACCGCGCCGCAAACTGCGCGATTTGACGGGCGTCTCCAGCCCCATCCGCCGCTTGAGCTTTAGCCCGGATGGAAAAACCCTGCTGTCGGTCGATGAAGACGGCCTGATTGCCCTGTGGGACGTCGAAACCGGCAAACAACTGACCAGCCTGGATAAACACCTGGGCGCCATCGGCGGGCTTGTCTTCCGCCAGGATGGGGCGCTTTCGGTCTGGGGCGCAGGGACGGATTGGGTCATCCAGCCCAAAGACGGAAAACTGACGCAGACGACGCGCATCAGCAAGGGGAAAATCCTGGCGGCCAGCCCGGCGGGCGACTTCCTGGCCGTCTACAACCCGTTCCAGGTGTCGCTGTGGGACGTGCGCGCGGGCAAGTTCGGCCAGACGCTCGAAGGCGAAGCCACCACTCCTTTTGTTGAATATTTCTGGGAAGGTTTGGCTTTCCGCCAGTTTTACGCGGCGGCTTTCAGCGCAGACGGCAGCCGCCTTGCCACGGTCGGGGCGGGTGGCGCTTGGGCTTACAGCATGTCTGACAAACGCCTGATCCAGCAGTTCGAAGGCAGCAATGCCCAACGACTTGCTTTGAGCGCGGATGGGAATATCCTGTTAACCTCCTTGTATGACCAAATGAACCCGCTCAGCGCCTACGATTTGCAGACCGGCAACACGCTCTTTTCTCTGGGCAATGAAGGCAGTAGAGGCGGGGGCAGCAATATTCCCCAGGCTGCATTCAGTCCCGATGGGCGTTGGGCTGGCGCGCTTCAAACAAATTGGGACGATGGCCCCACCTACGAATTGGTTTTGTATGATCGCGTGCTCAACCAGCCCGGCAAGACTTTCGAACTTGGCAAGAAAGTTTCTGGTCTCAGCCTGGCGTTTCATCCGACATCTCCCCTGGTTGCCGTCGGCATGGCGGATGGGAATATTCTGCTCATCGACCTGGACGGGATGCGCGTGATCGCAACCCTCGCCGCCCACAGCGGCCCGGTGACACACCTCGCCTTTTCGTCTGATGGCCTCTACCTGGCATCCGGCAGCGCCGACGGCACCGCGCGCATTTGGGGTGTGCCGTAGCGACTACAGCATTACTCCATCCCAAAGTCTGATCCGATCGATGCGATGTTGGGCGCGTTTGACAAAGTTATCCGTTGATATCAACGGCCAATCGCCTTAAATATGCAATTGCTACGATAGCCCCAAAATAAGAAAAAGCCCCAGCGGGTGGCTGGGGCTTTGGGGTAGGCTGGTTTGCGTTTACGAGAAAGCGTATTGCTGCTGCAGGCTGATCTCTTTTTTGAACTCGATCTTTTCGGCGCGTTGTTTCACCTGGGCGTGCTTGACTTCTTTTTGCAGGCCGAAGACCACATCGCGCACGCCGTTCAACTGCACGCCTGAATCGCTTAAGCGCCAGGCCGGGCGGCCCGCAAAACGCGGGACAAAGCTCATTTCAAAATCTTCGATGGACATGCCCACGATCTCTTTGTTTTCATGGGTATAGAGCACCGCTACAAACTGGTCGATGTAGTGGGTCACGATCAGCCCGTCACCCGGTTCTACGAAGAACAGGTTCAACATATCCAATACATCATCATATTCGATGATGGGGTGGCGATTATGGTTGGCTTTCCACAATTTTGTTGAGAGATCGGTAACGTTGATTTCTTTGTTCATGGGGTTGGTAACTCCGCTTTCTCGCCTGACTTTATTTTATCGACAGAAAGCACGGTGATGATCTTGCCGTTTCCACGGCAACGGGTATCTGCAAATTCGACAACGACACGCACATATTGAGTGACAATGCCTGCGCCATAGTAGATCATGCGGTTCGGGTATTCTGGCTGACTGGAGTGATAGCGAATGCCGGTGGGGGGCTTTTGCAACGCCCGAATGACCAAACCTTCCTGCCCATCCAGTTCGTTGTGGCGTTCAAGCCTGTTGCGGGCCCGAACCAACGATATGATCTTGCCAGCGGTCTTCTTCGCAGGTGATCAGGTTGCCCTTGAAGTCGTCGACGCTAAAGCGCAGGTTGCTTTCAGGTTCACTGTTCATGCAAGGGGCTATTCCGTTGTGATGTTATCACTTGCTGCAATTATACAACCTTTGTAAGTCCCCTTACAACCCAACTGCCAAAATGTAAATTTTGTAATGTGTGGCGCGAAATCAAGCCAGAGAATTGCCACGATAGGCAACTTGACAGAATCGCTCCGACTGTATAAACTTGCGCCCAGTATGTTACTGATAAGTATTTCTCCACACAGCCAGATTGCCCTCTAACGGAATACCCGTTGGAGGGCGTTTTTTTGTGGCTTGTTCCATACAAAACCCTAAAGGTCTTTTTGACATAAAAGTTCGCTCGTTTGGTTGGAAGACCTTTAGGGTTTGTGAGAAAGAGGTAAATTTTATGCAAGCACGCACCCCCGCAACACTTGTCTTCGAAGACGGCTCCATTTATCGCGGAGCCGCCTTTGGCGCGCAGACCGACGCCGTTTTTGAACTGGTTTTCAACACCAGCATGACCGGCTACCAGGAAATCCTGACCGATCCGTCTTATCACGGGCAGGGCGTCCTGTTCACCGTTTCGCACGTTGGCAACGTGGGCATCAACACCGAAGACTATGAAGCCGCCGCGCCGCAAGTCGAGGCCATGCTCATCCGCGCGCTCAGCCCGCTGGTTTCCAACTGGCGCGCCAGCGCGGATTTGTCCGCGTGGCTGGCGCAGCACGGCGTCCCCGGCATCGCGGAGATCGATACGCGCGCCATCACGCGCAAACTGCGCGATGGCGGCACGATGAAAGCCGCCCTTTCCACCAAAGGCACGGATGCCGATACACTGCTGAAAATGGCGCGCGAATGGCCCGGCCTGGACGGGCGCGACATGGTCAAGGAAGTCACCTGCGCCGAGCCGTATCATTGGGTGGGCGATGCCGCCGATAAATGGGTTGTTCCCGTAGGGGCGGGTCTCAGACCCGCCCCTACATACCATGTGGTTTTGTATGATTTCGGCGCGAAATACAACATCGCCCGCCACCTTTCCGCGCGCGGCGCAAGCGTGACCATCGTCTCGGCGGATACGACTGCCGAGCAGGTGCTGGCGCTCAAACCCGACGGTGTGATGCTCTCCAACGGCCCCGGCGACCCGGCAGGGGTGCCGTACGCTGCCGAAGCGGTCAAAAAACTCATCGACAGCAACATCCCGATTTTCGGCATCTGCCTCGGCCACCAACTCATTGGTCTGGCGCTGGGCGGCAAGACTGCCCGGCTCAAGTTCGGCCATCACGGCGGCAACCACCCCGTGCAAGACTTGCGCACAAAGGGCGTCTACGTCACCTCGCAGAACCACAACTTTATGGTCTTGCCCGAGTCGCTTGACCCGGACGAAATCGAGATTACGCATCTTTCGCTCAACGATAATTCGCTCGAAGGCTTAAAGATGAAGAACAAGCCGGTTTACTCGGTGCAGTTCCACCCCGAAGCCTCGCCGGGGCCGCAGGACGCCCACGAGATTTTCGAGCCGTTCTTCGCCACGATGCGGGAGAGAGCAGAGAATAGAGAGTAGGGGCAGGTTTCCCTTCTCTCTATTCATCTAATCATCTATAAATGTCATTGCGAGGGCGTCAGCCCGAAGCAATCCCCTGACGGGGACTTTCCCGCCTAACCTGCAAACAATTGTTTATATGAATACACGAGATTACCACTCCGCTGCGCTGCGGGTACGCGTGCTTCGTCGCCTGGGGAACGGCTCCTCGCACGCGTGCCTGCGCACGGTGCAGGCAATGACAGGCTGAGTAGTTACTGACAGATACAAGAAACATCTTCGAAAGCAAAACCAACTATGACAACGAAATTTACTCCTCTCACCATCCTCATCCCCGGCTCCGGCCCGATTGTCATCGGACAGGCCGCCGAATTCGATTACTCCGGCACGCAGGCGGTCAAAGCCCTGCGCAAGCTGGGGCACCGCATCGTGCTGGTCAACAGCAACCCGGCCACCATCATGACCGATCCCGACATCGCCGACGCCACCTACGTCGAGCCGCTGACGCTGGATGCGCTGGAAGCCATCATCGCCCAGGAAAGACCCGACGTGATGCTGCCGACCGTCGGGGGGCAGACCGGGCTGAACCTGGCGCTGCAACTCTCGGAAAACGGCGTGCTCGCCAAATACGGCGTCAAGCTGATCGGCGCGTCGCTAAAGGCCATCAAAGCCGCCGAAGACCGCATGACCTTCCGCGAGACGATGCTGGCCAACAACCTGCCGCTGGCCGAAGGCGGCCCGGCCTACAACATGGACGACGCCTGGGCGTTGGCCGCCGTCGCCGGGTATCCGCTGCTGGTGCGCGCCTCGTTTGCAATGGGCGGCACCGGCGCTTCGTGGGTCTACAAACCCGACGAATTGCCCGAAGCCGTGCGCAAGGCGATTGCCGTTTCGCCGATCCACCAGGCCTGGATCGAGCAATCGGTGCTGGGCTGGAAGGAGTTCGAGCTGGAAGTGATGCGCGACGCCGCCGACAACTTCGTGGTGGTCTGCTCCATCGAAAACCTTGACCCGATGGGCGTCCATACCGGCGACAGCATCACCGTGGCCCCGGCGCAAACGCTGACCGACCGCGAATACCAGATCATGCGCGACCTGGCCCGCAAGGTCATGTCGGCAGTCGGCGTGGAGACGGGCGGCGCAAACGTGCAGTTCGCGGTGGACCCGAAAGACGGGCGCATTATTATCATCGAGATGAACCCGCGCGTCAG
>JBARBA010000091.1:0-15138 GCA_049792555.1 Anaerolineales bacterium | reverse complement strand
GGCCCTGACCGGTGCCTGGCTCGGCGGCTTGAGCATCCTGGCCACCCTCTGCGTGATAACGCTGACGGTTTCCGTCTTAGCGGCCTTCATCCACCAGCTCTTGACACAAGCCAAGCCTTAAAAAGTATCAGTTTCCTGAGACTGCCCACCTGCGTACTTGCCAATCCCATACCCATCGGGTATGCTTGCCAGAACACACAACCCCATATGGGGCACAACTTTCAACCACCGATAGGCTCCCATGACCTTCCCAGAACAAACCACCCTCAATTCCCTCGTTGCCGGCATCTTCCGCATCGACGACGTAACCCTCGGTCAGGACAGCGCAGGCTATCTCTACCGTTACCGCGGCCTGCTCACCGCGCCCGATTCCGCCGCAGCCTACGACCAACTCGCCGAAGCGCTAAAGCCATACGGGCTGATGCCGCTCTTCCGCAAAGACGAAGACGGCCGCCACCTGATCCTGCTCGTCTCCGCCCAGGCCGCGCCAAAACCGTCCAGCGCCAGGACCAGCATCATCCTGCTGATCCTGACAATTCTCAGCGTCATGTTCGTCGGGGCGCAAGTCCCGGCCAACATACCGATTCCCAATGACTTCGTCGGGCAAATACTCCTTATAGTCCAATATGGTTGGCCTTATGCGCTCAGTCTGATGTCGATTTTGCTGGCTCACGAGTTCGGGCATTACTTCGCCAGCCTGTACCACAAAACAGCGGCCAGCCTGCCTTACTTTATCCCACTTCCGTTTCCGCCGATCGGCACGATGGGCGCGGTCATCCAACTCAAGGAAGCGCCCAAAAACAAACGCACCCTGCTCGATATCGGCATCGCCGGGCCGCTGGCCGGACTGGTGGTTGCCATACCGGTGCTGCTCTACGGCCTTTCGCAATCCCAGGTTGGCCCGATCATCAACGATCCCAACAACTTCCTCGAGGGCAATTCCATCCTGTATCTGCTGGCGAAACTTGCGGTCTTTCATCAAATGCTCCCCGCCCCCGCCAGCTACGGCAGCCTGCCGCCGCTGCTGCACTGGCTGGTCTACTTCTTTACCGGAACACCTGCCCCGATTGGCGGCACGGATGTGCAACTGAACCCGGTGGCCTGGGCAGGCTGGGTCGGCCTGATGGTCACTTCGCTCAACCTGATCCCTGCCGGTCAGCTCGACGGCGGCCATATCATGTACGTGCTCTTTGGCGGCAAGCGCCTGCGCTCATGGCTGCCAATTATCCAGGTTGTGCTGGCAGTTCTTGGCATCTTCTCGATTAGCTGGTGGATATGGCTGGCAATCCTGTCATTCTTTGGCCGTTTTACAGACGAACCTCTCGACCAGATCACCGAACTCGGCCCCGCCCGGCGCGCCCTGGCAATCTTCGGCATCGTCGTATTTTTCCTGGTCTTCATGCCCGTCCCCATCCCGGTCTCGATTTTCTCACTTTTTCATCCATAGACTGACTCGCTCATGCCCCGACTCCGCGCCCTGACCTTTCTCCTCGTCGCCACCCTGCTCGCCGCCTGCTCGCCCAGCGTCATCCTGCTGACCCGTGAACCTGAACCGACGCAAACGAGCGCTCCCACGCCCGCGCCGCCCACCGCCACCCCCACACCCACGCCGACTCCCGTTCCGGGGACAAAACTCGGCGTCAGCCCCAACGCCCTGCGCGGCGTCACCGTCAGCCTGTGGCACGGCCTGGACGGCGAATCCGGCGCATTGCTGGCACAGATGGCAGACGAGTTTTCGCAGACCAATTCCTGGGGCATCCTGGTGAACGTCGTTTCGCAGAAAAACCAGTCACTGCTTGTCCAGGCCGCCGAAACGGCGCTGCCCGACCCCAAACGTCCCGACATCCTGCTGGCGTTTCCAGAATACGCCCAAACCTGGGGTCAAGTAACCGACCTGACGCCTTACATCGCCAACCCCGATTACGGCTTTTCGTCCGCCGAAATCGCCGACATCCCCTCCGTATTTTTAAAACAAGGCAAAGTGGGCGCTAAACAATTAAGCGTTCCGGCGGTGCGCACGGCGCGCTTCCTTTTCTACAACGTCAGCTTTGCCAGGCAATTGGGCTTCACCGCCCCACCCGTCAGCGCCGACGACTTCCGCAAACAAGCCTGCGCCGCCAACGCCACCTGGAAAACAGACAAAGACCAGACCAACGACGGCTACGGCGGCTGGGTGCTCGACAACCCCATCAGCGACAGCGACGCTCCCTGGACGGCCTACGCCTGGCTGCGCGCGCTGGGCGGCGAGGTCTACACAGGGGAGCAATATACCTTTTCCACGCCTGAGAACCAGACCGCGCTGACCTTCCTGGCCCGGCTGCGTAGCGACGGCTGCGCCTGGCTCTCCAGCGCCTCGTCCAACTACGAAGCATTGACCAACCATAAGGCGCTCTTTGCTGCGGGCAGCTTGCAAAACCTAAAGAGCCAGCGCGCCGCCTTCGCCGGTTCCACCGACGAATGGACGGTGATCGCCTTCCCCGGCGCGACGCCCGCGATTGCGACCTACGGCCCCGACTACATCGTGTTGAAATCGAACCAGGATCACCAGTTGGCCGCCTGGCTGTTCATCCGCTGGATGCTGCTACCCGAAAACCAGGCGCACTGGGTGCGCGGGACGAGCCTGTTCCCCATGCGCACCTCGGCAGTGACCCTGCTCGACAACATCCGCAACGCCAACCCGCAGTGGAGCGCCGCCATGGACTTATTACCGCAAGCCAAACCCTACCCCCAAAACGTTACCTGGCCCAAAGCGCGATTGATACTGGGCGACGGCTTCTTCCAACTCTTCCAGTTGAACCCCACCGCCAACGATGTCACCAGAACGTTGAAAGAGATGGATGCCACGTTGCAAGACCTCTTGCCATAGCCTGTAGATTACAAAAAAGACGCCCATCTCCCGGCAAAGAGATGGGCATCTTTTTGGAAAACAGTATTGCGTCCAAACGGCTTAAATATAAACAAGGAGCGGTACATCCGCTCCCTGTTTTTGATTCGCTATTTATTTCTTCGACCAGATTGCCAATTCAATCGTCACCCGGTCAAAATAACTGCCGTCGGGCAAAGCGCCCTGTCCATACTGCATATCCGAGATGGTGGCAATCATTTGCAGAGTCTGGGTTTCCAGCACAACCTGTTTGTGCGGGTCAACCTGCACCAACTCACCCTTCGGTTCCAGCTTGGCGCGGAAACCCGGGTCGGCAAAAGCGCGGGCGCTCATCAAGACTTTGGTAACCGTCTGGATATCGTTCTTATCGAACATCCAGACTTCGAACGCGGCCACCTTCTTCGGGTCGCCCACGCCGACGGTTTCCGAAATCCCTACGCCGCACTCGCCGAGGAACTCACCGGAAGGCGCGTCAATGCTGAACGAGTCGTCGAACAAGTCATCGCCAAGCACATAGGTGGTGACATACTGGGCCACCGGAGGCTCCGTGCCGCTGGTGGAGTAATCGGTCTTTTCCACAGAGCGGGAATGTTCCGCAGCCACCATGGCAGGAGTCATATCCTCAGGGGCGCGGTGGTTGGAACGCAACAGCCAGAATGCAGCCGCGCCCACCAACCCAATGACGATAATAGAAATAATAATGATCGCAAAGACGCCGGCAGTATTGCCTCCCCCGCCGCCACCATTGTCGGTTGGAACAGGCGTTGGCTCGCCGGGTTGCGTAGCCCTGTCCTGCAAGGCTTGAGCAAAAATTGCGATGACACCCGGATCGGTATCGCGCGGGTCATTCTGGATATCCGCAAAAGACTTGGGACCATCCGCGCCGAGTTGATCATAACGCCCAAGCGCACGCTCCGTGTCGCGATTGACCCCAAAAGAGTCAATCGTCATGCGCAGGTACTCCGTCTTCAAATCCCCGCGTAATTTGTCAACAGGAGCATCCACAAACACGACCGGCTGAACCACCCAACCCCACCACAGGCCCAAGAAGACCCCGATCACCAAAGCAAGACCAACCATGACAACGGGTTTTTTCAAAATATCCATGATCTTATTCAGCATATCATTCATCTACCGATCCTCCTGGAACGAACCAAGGTCAATTACTGCTTATTATACAGGAGATTCCGCCTGATGGTCAGGATGCAATTTCAGGAACAACATTTTCCAGCAGGAAAGCTTCCTGGCAATTCAGGCACTGGGCTTCACGTTTATTGGCAATCACCAACATGCCTTTACAACTGGGGCATGGCGCGGCAATCGGACGCTTCCAGGATGTAAAATCGCAATTGGGATAATTGGCGCAGCCGTAGAAAATGCGTCCCTTGCGGGTTTTGCGCTCGGCAAGATCGCCGTGATCTTTGGGACACGCCACACCGATCTTCTCCAGCCAGGGTTCAGTATAACGACATTCGGGGAAACCGCTGCACGAAATAAACTTTCCATAGCGCCCATAGCGAATGACCAAATCCCTGCCGCATGTCGGGCAGGCGCGACCAATTGGCTCAGGGCCGGACTTGGTCACAGGCATTTCGGCCTGCGCTTTTTGCACCTTCACCGAGAATGGCCGGTAAAAAGCGTCCATGACCTGCACCCAGTCCGCCTCGCCGATGGAAATTTTATCCAGGTCAGATTCCATCGTCGCAGTAAAATTCAAGTCAACGATTTCGGGAAAATACTGGAGCATCATATCGTTGACCAGTATACCGGTTTCGGTCGGCTCCAGGCGTTTATCGACGCGGACGACGTATCCGCGCGCCTGGATGGTGGAGAGCGTGGGGGCATACGTCGAAGGGCGGCCAATGCCGTAGCTTTCGAGGGCCTGCACCAGCGTCGCTTCAGAAAAACGCGGCGGCGGCTGGGTGAAATGCTGTTCGGGCATGAGGCGCAACAGGTTTTGTTTTTGCCCCTCACTTAAATCTGCAGGGATACGCATGTTTTCCTGATCTTCGCCTTCGGCAGGTTTGGCGTCTTCATCTTTGGCTTCCTCGTAAACCACCAGGAAACCGGGGAATTTGACGACCGACCCGGCGGCGCGGAAGAGGTAGCGGTGATCGGCCTGCCCAGTGATTTCCACCGTTAATGTATCGTAAACCGCCGATTCCATTTGCGAAGAAACGAAGCGCTGCCAGATCAGTTGATAGAGCTTGAACATGGCCGGGTCGAGGAAAGGTTTCAACTTTTCCGGGTCGCGCAGCACCGACGAAGGCCGGATGGCCTCGTGAGCTTCCTGCGCCCCAACGGCGCGCGTCTTGTATTCGGGGGGCGTGACAGGCACGAAGTCGCTTCCATAACGGTTGGAAATATACTGGCGCGCCTCATTACGGGCCAGTTCCGAAATATTAGTTGAGTCGGTGCGCATATAGGTGATCAAGCCGGTATTGCCGCCCTCGCCCACGTCGATGCCTTCGTACAGCCCCTGCGCCAACCCCATGGTGCGTTTGGCGGTAAAGCCCAGTTTGCGCGAGGCTTCCTGTTGAAGCGTGGACGTGATGAACGGCGCAGACGGTTTGCGACGGCGTTCCCCGCGCTTGATCTTCGTAATCTGATAATCCGCCTTCTCCAAATCGGCAATATAGGGCGTTACGTCGGCAATAGTTTTGAGCACAAAATCTTCGTCGTTGATTTTTGCCAGTTTAGCAACATAGTTCGATTTGGCTTTGCCGCCTTCCGGCCTGAACTCTGCTTCAATCGTCCAGTATTCTTCCGGGACGAATACATCTATGTCACGCTCGCGGTCCACGATCAGCCGCAGCGCCACCGATTGGACGCGCCCCGCCGAAAGACGGCTACGCACCTTTTCCCACAAGATCGGGCTGATGCTGTACCCGACCAACCGGTCGAGCACGCGGCGCGCCTGTTGGGCGTTGACCAGGTCCATGTCGATGGCGCGCGAATGGCTGAAAGCTTCCTTAATGGCCGGTTCGGTGATTTCGTGGAAAGTGACGCGATGGGCCAGCTTCGGGTCAATCGCGGCAGCTTCCATCAAGTGCCACGAAATCGCTTCGCCTTCGCGGTCAGGGTCGGTGGCCAGGTAGACTTCTGCGGCTCCGGCGGCCAATTTCTTAAGTTCCTTGACAATCGTCTTTTTCTCATTTGGGACGCGGTATTTCGGCGCGAAGGCATTGTCCACATCCACCGAAAGCTGCGAGCGCAAGAGATCGCGCACATGCCCAACCGAGGCGCGCACGGTGTAGCCCTTGCCGAGGAAACGCCCCACCGTTTTGGCCTTGGCCGGCGATTCGACGATCACCAACTTCCCGGAGCGTTTTTGCTCATGCACAGCGCGCGGAGCGCGTGCGGGAGCCGTCATACCGGCGTGCGCTTCGGTCTTGCCCGTGCGGAACAAAGCCGTTCCACACACCGGGCAGGTGCCGCGCGTCACCGGCGCAGCGGCCTTATTAAAGGTCGCCAACGGGTCGGTGATTTCACGCTTGGTCTTGCACTTCATACAATATGCTTCCATAAAACCTCTTGTTTTCGTTCGCTAGTTTTGCGGCGGAAAGAACTGCCCGGGCCTGTTTGGCGCAAAGCGGGCCACAAACTGTGCGCCGCCCCACCTGCCGTGATAACTGCGTAGGTATGTTCAATTGTTCGACTTTTGATTTACGATTTCACACATCGCACCCAAAGGATTGACGACGCGCTTGTCTTACTATACGAAGCCAGCAACTTGCTAATTTACCTTGTATTCTCCCGGCTCTTCCCGAACCGCCACATAATTCATCCCGCCCACCTGGCGCACCATGCCCTTGAGTTCCATCATCGTCAACGCAGAGGAAACTTTTTCAATCGGCAGGCCTGTGCGGTTGCGGATTTCATCAACATGCACCGGTTCCGCGCCAAGCATGTCCAGCAGGGCCGCCTCGGTCGTATCCGCCGGGAGGACTTTGCGGATTTCGCGTCGCTCGACGTTGCGGGTCAAATCCAGCGCTTCGAGCACGTCTTGCGGGATAAGCAGCGTCTTGGCCCCGTTGCTCAACAAACGATTGGTGCCCTTGCTCTGCGGGGCGTAAATGCTGCCGGGAATGGCAAAAACATCCCTGCCCTGCTCGGCTGCGAATTCTGCCGTAATGAGAGCGCCGCTGGTATCCCCCGCTTCTACTACCACAACGGCCATCGAAAGCCCGCTGATGATGCGGTTGCGCGGCGGGAAATTGGCGCTTTCGGGCGGCGTGCCGGGCGCATAATCGCTGACGACGGCCCCATGCGAACAGATTTTCTCGGCCATCGGACGGTTTTCCGGCGGATAAATTTTATCCACGCCGGAGCCAAGCACCGCGATCGTCCGCCCCCCGGCCTTGATCGCCGCGCTATGGGCCACCGCGTCCACCCCGCGCGCCAGCCCGCTGACGATGGTCACGCCATTATGGGACAGCGCCGTCGCCAATTCTTCTGTAACCTGGCGGCCATAGGGAGTCACAGCGCGCGTCCCGACGATGGCAACGGCCCAGTCGTCTTCGGCGGCAATCTCGCCGCGCAAGTATAGCACGGGCGGCGGCTGATCGATCTCTTTCAGGTGCTGTGGGTATTCGTCGTCCTGCCAGGTCAGGATGCGAATGCCCGCTGCTTCGGCCTTGGCGACAAAATCGTCCAGGTTAACGCTGGCGCGCATTTGGGTCACACGCTGGGCCAGCTTGGGACTGAGTCCGGCCCCGGCCAGGTCGAAAAGCGAGGCATTCCAGGCCGTTTCCAGGTCGCCAAAGGCATTCAGCAGCGCCTGCAAGCGCACCGCCCCGATGCCTTTGACAAGATTGAAGCCAACCCAGTAACGTTTATCATCCATGATGTTGATAGTAGCATCCTAATTCGGCGGGGTCAACCCCTTAAGGCGCTGTCATCCATCCTTCGACAACTTCATTTTCTATAATTTTCCAGGCCAATTTATTTTCCAAATTAACAATGTAAGCTTCATCTTGTTTTCTTTGTTCATCGAAGCCTTGATTGATTACAATGTATTTTCCATCTGGCGACCAAGTAAAACCACCGCTTGCCTGAATACAGAGATTCGTTACATGACCTGTCTCCATATCAAGGACTGACAATTCTTGAGCGCTCCAATCAGTGTTGTAATCCGGCGCAGTTTGAAGCATGAAGGCGATGGCTTTCCCATCCGGGGACCATGTGGGGTAACTCTCTGAAGCATATTGCGTGTTGGTGAAATATGTCAGGCGTTTCATGGTTCCAGTTGTGTCCATTGTAAACAAGTCGCCGCCACCCACATATGGCAAACTATCATATAATTTTGGAGATGCCCAAGTAACAATTCGTGTTCCATCTGGAGACCACCAGGGAGTGTCATCGCTGTGCGAACCGAAGATACTTGCTACCTCTTTTTTGGCATGAATATCCCACATGATAAGCCCGCCTTTCTCGCGTAGGTAAACAAGGTACGTAAGTTGAGGATTAACAAGAAACCGACTGGCTACGCTCCAACTATCTGGACTAAACCATGTATCCAGATTAGGATAATCGGGCAGCCACTCCTGCATCTTACCGGTGGATACATCCAGGATTATCAGTGAACTAACTACATAAGCGCCATCGCGTTCACCGCGACGGTGGTTAAGTAGCAATCGCCGGTTGTCAAGCCAATGCGCGGGCTGTAATCTTTCACCGAGGTCTGGCACTACTTTTATCTTCTTGCCACTATTATCTGCAATGACTACCGACTTTGTATTTAAATCCCAATAAGCAACTAATTTCCCATCTTCGGATATTGCCGACTCGTAACTTGAACTTCTTCCCAGCAATATTTTGTTCTCTGTGGATAAATCTAACAAATAAGTAGGAGTACCTATTTCAACAGGATTAACCATAAGTAAACCTGTCAATTGGGTATTAGATGGGGGCTTGGAAATTATCTCGGCGCACTCCCTTGTCATGTTATTTGAATACGCCTGGGTTGTCGGAGTCGGAGTGGTGGTGTACTTGACTGTCGGCATCAATGTTGTTGTGGGCAGAATTTCAGGAGTATTCGTCGCGGGAATTGAAGTAGCTGGAGTAACTGGCGAACAGCCAACCAGCAACACAATAGCCAATTCCAGCATCCAGAAATGTTTTATTCCCATACCCACCTATGCATCTATTCTGTGTCTGAAGCATCCACCAACCCCGGCAACAGGTGAACTCGCATCGTCTTTGCGGATAAGTCCACCGCAAGGACGACTTCCTTCAATGCTGGGAGCAAAATCTCGCTGCCCTCGGCCGGTTTGACCACGTAAACATCGTTGGCCCCGGTGACAATGATCTCGGTCAACTCGCCGAGGGTTTTTCCCGTTTCGTCCACCACCGTCAGCCCGATGATTTCGTGATGGTAATACTCACCTTCGGGCAGCGCCGGGCGGTCATTGGCGGAGACATAGACGGTGGTGGCGCGATAGCGCCCGGCTTCTTCGGGGGTGTTGATTCCCTCGAAGCCCAGGATCATCCCGTCGTTGTGTGGACGGCGTCGGGTGATCTTGAGCGGCTGGTGTTTGTCCCCGGCGAAAAGGCTCGTCCCGGGGCGGATGCGGTCGGGGAAATCGGTATAGATTTCCATCAACAAATCGCCGCGCAAGCCGTGCGGCTTGCGCAGCAATCCGACCGCCAAATAGACAGGCTCGCCTTGTTGCGGCGAGCCTGGGTTGCTGGCGCGTTTACCTGGCGCTTTTGGGGCGGGCATTAAGGCTCCATCACGTCGAGCGTGACCTGCTGGCCGTCCCGTTCGGCGGCCACCCGCACAAGCGCGCGGATGGCGTTGGCCACACGACCGCTTTTGCCGATCACGCGTCCCATGTCATCTTTGGCAACCCTGAGTTCCAGGTGAACGCGGTTGCCCTGGCGGGACTGTTTGACTTCAACTTCGTCTGGATGCTCTACCAGCGCTTTGGCGACATATTCTATGAGGGCTTTCATTGGCTCCTCTTCATAAAGACCAAACCTGACAGGTCTTAGGAGACCTGTCAGGTTTATAGGAAATAAAATTAGCTCTTGCCGGTTGTAACGGGGGCGTTACGTCCGACCTGGGCTGACTTGGCCTCTTCAAGCAACGTTTCAATCGCCTCACCCTTTTTGAAGCGGGCAAAACGGTCGAGGGTTCCGGCGGTCTTGAAAATCTGAGCGACGGATTCGGTCGGTAAAGCGCCCTTGCTCATCCAGTCGAAGACGCGGTCTTCTTGAATGGCAATGGTGCCGGGTTGTGTGCGAGGATTGTAGAAACCGACGATTTCAAGGAAACGACCATCGCGGGGCATTTCCTTATCCTGGACAACGATACGATAGGAGGGCTGATTTCTCAGACCAACACGACGAAGACGAATGCGAACCATGGGAAAGACTTACTCCTTTTTGAATGTTGTTCGAATGGGTGTATGGCTGAGGATTACATCCGAGGCGCATACCCTCCGATGGTAGGCGTCGGCGCTGGCGGGACAAGCCCTGCCAAGCCAAAGAACCTGTGGGCAGGTATTTTACTTGAAAAACGCAATTATATGAAGGGAAGAGCAGAGATTAGAATATTAGCGAGTAGTGAGCCGGCGGGACGGCATGTTGACCCTATTCTCTACTCTCTGTTCTACTATTCTCCATCCCCGGCAGTTCGAACTTCCCTACAATCCTGAGAATATCAAACCCCTCCGCAAATGGAAGCTCGGCCAGCGCCCCGTGACGGATCATCGTGGCGCGCAGCAGCTCGCGCTCGAAGTAATACTTGTCCGCGTAGGTTTTGTACTGCGAAAGCGCCGCCAGCTTGGCGTCCACGTCGGCTTCGCTGACTTCCACCAGGAAGTGCGGGAAAAAGCCGTAGGAGGAGCGCACCACGTCAAAGCCGAGCAGGGTAATGCCGCGGAAAGCGCGCAGCGCTTCCTCGGTCATCGTGTTGTGGTCCTGATGCACGTCCGCTTTCGAATGGACAAAGATGACATCGGGCTGGAAGTCCCTGCGCAGTTTCAGGAAATATTCCAAAATTTCCTGGCGCGAATCGTGAAAGATGCGCGTGGTGAACTGTTCCACAACCGCATTTTGCTTTGGGACGCCCAACACCGCCATGGATTGATAATATTCGTCCACGACATTTTTTAGCGCGGGGTTTTTCTGATTGTCAGAGAGCGTCACGCATAAAATGTCCGTGTGCGGTACGATGTGATGGATCAGCGCTCCACAGCCCAACTCAATATCGTCAGGGTGTGCGCCGAGGAAAAGCGTGCGTTTACCGTAGAAATTCATTCAATTTCCTTTACGCATTACGCAATACGCACTACGCAATCCGTAGTGCGTATTGCGTAAGAATTTGTGGGGCCTATTTGGTTGCCAAAATCCCGCCAACTACTTTCGTCATCACCAGCTTTCCGTCGCGCTTTAACCAACTCGTGGCAACTTTTTCGATTTTGTTGATCAGCGTTTCATATTCTTCCTTGCCGTTGAACATACTCGTCCACAACTTGCGGTCTTCGGATAGCGAGGCGCGCACATAATCGATAAATGGCGATACTTCAGGGAAAGTCAGCGGGTTTTCAAAAGTCAACAATTCAGTCCTGGAAAAGATGCTGCTGATCGTATCGAAAATCTGGCCCTTGAAACGACTCGAACCCGGCATGGGCGGGATGGGTTTATTGCTGGCTTCCTTGATAATATCGTAGAACATCTTTTTGTTTGCAGGCAGGGGGCCGGTGACGAACAACCGCCCGCCCGGCTTGCCCGACGCAGGGTCGGGACTTCGCAGCACGCGGTACGCTTCGCGGAAGGTGAACTTCAAATTAGATGCATAGTAAATCGCAAAGGCGCTGGAAAGCAAGTCAAATGTATTTTCTTCAAAGGCAAAAGGTTTGTTGAAATCGAGGAACTGAAAACGGATATTCTTTTCGCCGCGTTCGGCAAGCTTTGCGCGGGCTTTCTCAAGCAGTTCTGCCGAAAAATCGCCGCCGGTAATATCTGCCTGGCCTTTAGTATAATCACTATATAGGAAACACTGCTTCCCTGCGCCGCAGCCCACATCCAGGATTTTGAAATCGGGCTGGGGTTTTAATACTTCCATGTTCCACAGATCGATGTTGCGCGCGCCGTAGGTTTCGTGGATGTCAATCCGCTTCAAAAGGTCTTTGCTGGTTTCCTGGTAATTGATTTCCATAGATGTTTCTCTCCTTGTTTTGCGCAGGGGGAAGCCCGCGTCACGTGCCAGATGATAGAAAGTCTCACATACTAGGGCGAGATTATAATACAGGCTCAGGCTACATAGCGCCGCACAAGCGGTAAAATTCAGCCGGAGAAAGAATGCACACAACATATGACGCCGGTGCGGTCTACTCGTTACTATTTGGGACAAGTTGAACGCCACCGCACATCGATCACCATGATGCGCCAGACCGCATAAAATCATTTGTCTGGACAACCCTGCACATTTTCAAATCGGAGTATCAAACATGGCATCCAAGAGCATCATCCAATCTGTCAAAGGCACGCGCGAATTCTACCCGGAAGAGATGGCCCGGCGCAATTTTATCTATGACAAAGCCCGCCAGGCCGCGCAGATGTTCGGCTACCAGGAGTGGGACGCGCCTTTCATCGAAAGCATCGAACTCTACGCCGCCAAATCGGGCGAGGAACTTGTCAAGGAACAATCCTTCGTCTTCGAAGACCGCGGCGGCGACCTGGTGGCCCTGCGCCCCGAGCTGACCCCGTCACTGGCGCGCATGATCGCCCAAAAACAGGGCGAACTGACCTTCCCGCTGCGCTGGTGGTCGTTTGGGCCGGTTTGGCGCTACGAGCGCCCGCAGAAAGGCCGCTCGCGCGAGTTCTTTCAGTGGAATGTCGACCTGTTGGGCGTTAACTCCCCCGAGGCGGACGCCGAGTTAATCGGCATTGCTGCCACCTTTTTTAAACTCGTCGGACTCACCCCGCAGCAGGTCGCCATTTTCGTGAACAATCGCCGGCTGATGGATGCCCAGTTCGACGCCCTTGGCGTTCCTCCCGAAAAACGGATGGACATCTCCAACCTCGTCGACCGCCGGGCCAAGATGGACCCGATTAAATGGGATGCGTATGCGCTGGAGCTGGGCCTCAGCCAGAACCAACTCGATGGCCTGAAGCAGGTGCTCGGGAATTATGACCTGTGGCAGAAATCCGACGAGTTGACGCGCCTGTTCAAGGCGCTCGAAGCGCTTGGGGTGCGGGATTACGTCAAATTCGATCCCAACATTATGCGCGGCCTGCTTTACTACACCGGAACCGTCTTCGAAGCCTTCGACCTGACCGGCAGCGTAAACCGCGCCATTTTTGGCGGCGGCCGTTACGATAACCTGCTGCGCGACGTGGGCGGCGACCCTCTTTCCGGCGTGGGCTTTGCGGTGGGCGATGTGGTGCTCGGAATCATTCTCCAAGATCAGGGCCTGGTCCCACCCTTTACGCCGACTCCGGCCCCGGTGCTGGTAACCGTCTTCGACGAATCGCTCTGGATGGATTCGTATGCCCTGGCCGCCGAACTGCGCACTGCCGGGTTGAACGTGACGACTTATCCCGAACCGGCCAAACTTCCCAAACAGTTCAAGTTTGGCGATCGCATGGGCATGCGCGTGATCCTCGTCGTCGGCCCGGACGAGGCTGCGGCGGGCAAGGTAACGGTCAAAAACCTGGCGTCCGGCGCACAACAGACGGTGGCCCGCGCGCAAGCGGCAAAAGTTGTCCGCGAAATCCTTGAAAGGCCCGCCGGGTGATGATATAATCTTTTGGCTGTCCTGAAAAACCTGGGCAGTGCATTACGGTGGGTGTAGCTCAACGGCAGAGCGTCGCCCTGTGGAGGCGAATGTTGTGGGTTCGAAACCCATCACCCACCCTAAAACACCCTCTATAACGAGGGTGTTTTCTTTGTAGGGGGCGCGGCGGGCTTTGGTAGACATAAAATTCACCCGATCACCGCCGTAGGGGCACGGCGGGCTTTGGCGGACATAAAATTCATCCAGCCACCGCCGCGCCCCTACGGCCACAAATTGCAAAATATCCCTGCGCGCATAACTATTTTACCGTAACAGGGTTTCGGCTTTTAGAGAAAAAGCAAAAAGGAGATAAACGTAAATGGAACAAATTAACCAAGCTGTTCAAAAAATTGCGTCATTCTTTGACCGCCCCGGCGTCCAGGTGGACATTATCAAGGCGGGCAAAAACATCCCGTTCGGCATTGAGCGGGTTTTCAACCCGCTGCTGAAAATCGGCGGCGTCTACGGCACCTGGGGCGAAAGCTTCGATAACGAAAGACTGCCCTCGCTCCTGGAACAACGCCTGGGCAGACCGCTCGCCCCCGAGCAACGCCTGAGCCTGGCTGACCTGGGCTTCACCAACCGCCACCACATTGCCAAACTTTCACCCGAAGACGACCAGGCCGTTGAGCTCGAAATCGGCGCGCGCCTGCTCAAAGAAGCCTGCAACACCTGCGGCTGGGATCCGTCGGAAGTGGAAGGCGTGTTGATCGGCATGAGCGCCCCCACCGGCAATGATTACGTCGCCCAAATTTGCAAACTTGTCGGCATCCCCGATAGCGCCCTGAAAGTCGCCGTCCACAAAGCCTGCGATAGCTCTGTGGCCTGTCTGCACCTGGCGTTGAACCCCGATATGCCCGAAAACAAATCGCTGAACCTGAATATCGCCAAAACATTGTATGGCAAAAAGATACTCGTCGGCGGCATCGAAGGCCTCAGCCGCTTTATCGGCACCTCGCACGACCCGACTGCACTGCAGATGTTCGGCAATGGCGCGGGCGTGATTGGCGTCATCCCCGGTGTGACAATGAAATTCCTGACCGGGAAGACTTTTGAGGCCTTCGACACGGAAGGCTACCTGCAAGTCCAAATGTACTACCCGCACGCGGGGCCAAAAGCCGACACCAGACTGGACGTGGTGCAGACCGGCGAACACACCATCCGCGTGGCCGGGATGATGCACGAGCCTGCCGACGGTTCATCCGTCATCATGGCCGGGCCGAT
This sequence comes from Anaerolineales bacterium, assembly GCA_049792555.1. Taxonomy (GTDB): domain Bacteria; phylum Chloroflexota; class Anaerolineae; order Anaerolineales; family Villigracilaceae; genus UBA5195. Next base: position 243 of record JBARBA010000091.1, on the reverse strand, counting down.
GGGCATGGTCAAGCTCTTCGTGCGCAACGGCGTACAGGTGGTACACGATGTCTACGGGGCGTACCAGGCCAAGCTGACGGAGTTGGGCATGACGGGCAAGTCCATTTCGGTGGCAATTGTGCATCACGCCAACTATAAGATCAATAAACTCAAAGAGAAGCAACTGAACAGCGAAGGTATTGTCATGGCAATGCCCTGGCTGTTGAGCGAGTTTGGCAACATCAGCGCCGCATCGAATATGAT